>JAAESQ010000001.1 GCA_024229275.1 bacterium
GCAAACTCTTTGTACGGAAACCGGGAGATCCCAGGGGTGACCGGCTGCCATCCACAGCCGGCCCGGTCGGGGAAGGCCAAAGGTCGAACGCTCGACATGTACGCTTCTGGGAAGTCGGACGGAGGAATAGTATCGATGAAGCGAACGAACAAAGGTGTACAATCACGCCAACGGCGAGACCAACCACCGGCGGAGTTTGTGGAGAAAAGTCCTGCGGCCGAGGGGAACTGTGTTCAGACGGCCGTGACCGGCACACAGGGGCTGGAAGCAGCGTCGATCGGACTGAACAGGGTACGAGAAGCAGCGAAACGGGACAAGGATCTGCGTTTCACTAATCTGCTGCACCACATCGACATCGAACGACTGCACGGCGCCTATCTGTCGCTCAACCCAAAGGCGGCCGCCGGAGTCGACGGCGTGACGTGGCAGGAGTATGGCGAGGGCTTAGGAGAACGCCTCATCACGCTCCATGATCAAATTCATAGCGGACGGTATCGGGCCAGAGCGAGCAAAAGGACCTGGATGCCCAAATCCGACGGGCGACAGCGTCCCATCGGCATAGCCGCTTTGGAAGACAAGATCGTTCAGCAAGCATTGGTTGATGTCCTCCAGTCAATTTACGAAGAGGACTTTCTTGGTTTCAGTTACGGATCAAGACCTGGGCGAAGTCAACATAACGCCCTGGATGCCATCTACGTCGCGATCACGCAGAGAAAGGTAAGCTGGATTCTGGACGCGGACATCCGTAGCTTCTATGACAGCCTGGATCATGAGTGGCTGATCAAGTTGGTGGAACACC
>JAAESQ010000002.1 GCA_024229275.1 bacterium
CCGCTCAACGAACCCATCGACCGTCTGTTCCCACTTCTGCGCGAGGACAAGGAACGTTTGGTGGTGGTGGTGGATGAGTATGGCGCGTTGGAGGGAATCGTCACGCTCGAGGATATGCTGGAGGAGTTGGTCGGAGAGATCCAAGACGAGATGGACAAGCCCGGGCGCCAGCTGCACGAGGTCAAAACCAGTGAACTCCTGGTGGACGGTACCGCCGAGTTGCGTCTTGTGGAGGACTCCTTGCAGGTGGAGCTGAGCGGGAAGCCCACTGACTCAGTCAACCTGTGGATACTCAATCACATTGAGCAAATACCAAGCACCGGAGAACGGTTCAACATCGATGGCGTATGCGTCCTGGTGGAGAACGCATCAAAGCGGCGTATCAAAGAAGTGCGCGTCATGCGCACCGACGCGGCCTTGAGACGGAGAGCCGAGACAGCCGGTAGTACACCCGATAGCAAAACAAAGGAGGTGCCGGCTGTGGGTGAACGGGATGAGACTGGCGGCGCAAAGGATTAGACGCCGAGGATAGCTGATCGTACGGTGACTGATCTGTAATAATTGCGACTCAATCCGACGGACAGTGCCAGATTTGGTCGCGCCCGAACTATATCGGGTCGATACCGGCCAATTTCTGTACAAATAACCCTGCAATGGGTGTAATAATTTCTGGCACCCTTCCTGGTCGACTCTGATTTGTCCGCTGTGGGTCGTAACCGGACACTGGGCTCGCCATGATGGTGGTTGGATTTCAGGATTTTTTCTAGCGCGAGGTTGCGCTGACTCCGAGGGACCGCTTACGGCCA
>JAAESQ010000003.1 GCA_024229275.1 bacterium
ACGGCGGCCTCCCACCCTCGTCCAACCTAGACGGGCTCATCAAGAAGTACACCGTCTCGGCGTGCGAAGTAGGAGTTATGGCGGTTCCCGCCGATCCCAAGTCAAAACCGCGGATCACGGTTGACGGACGACCGGTGACTCTCGAGAAGCAGAACCTCATTCAGTCACTGACATTCGGCCAAACCGTCACCGTCGAGCAAGGGATGATCACCGTCATCATTCAGGTCTGGGATAAGAACAACCCGACCACAAGCTTCGCCGCGGGTCCGGGCACGACGTTCAAGATTCTGACTCCTGATTCAGTGAGTGATGAGAAGGGAACACTCGTTGTCGACGGGAAGATCACGATCCAGACCGAGGGCGGCACCATCACTCCATCAGGCACTTCGTACATGGTAACCGTCACTGAGGACGGCTCAGCTCAGACCAAAGTGATTGACGGTGTCGTCAGTATCGAGACCCGCCGAGGGAAGACTCAATTTGCACAGGGACAGATCGCAGGCATCAGTCGCAGAGGCAGAGTCGCGCGGATGGGCAACTTCGACACCAAGGCGATGAAAGCTACCTACATCACTCCGGTTCCAATTGGACCATCTCCGGAGCCTCCGACGCCCGCGCCTGCTGCTACAAAACCAAAAACCCAACAAGCGGCCTCACCCCAAGCTATCGCCACGTCAGGTCTCACTTTCTTCGCCGTGCGCCAGAAAGCGTCTGGCCAATGCGTGGTAGTTGCCGGAGCCGAAGGAATCTCTGCCGGTGACACGATCTTCGGGTCCTTCCCGACCTACGCCGAGGCCCAGGTGGCCATGATTGAGAGCTGCCAAGGTGGTGGCGTCGCTGCACCGGTTACTCCGCCTGGGCAAACGCAGCAATCTACACCCACGGCAGCCCAAAGCAGCTCTGAGTTTGTCGCCCCTGTTCTTGCCCTGCCCAAGTACGACAATGATGACTCCACCAAAGGGATTTTCTTCTTCAATCTCGACACCGGAAACGCATTCTTCATCGACAAGGTCAAGACCTCGCCGTTGTCGGTGCGCAGTCGGACTCTGAACCAGAATATCTTCCGCGCGCTCGGTCGGAAGAGAGGATCTCCTGCAGGACCCGGTGAGATCCAGGTTGGTGAAATCCGAGGCAGCGACGGCAATGTCAAAGGAATCATGCTTGTCGATTCCACTACCGGCGCAGTTGCCCACATCACCGGACTCGAGAGCAAGTCATACGCTGGGCGCCTGCAACCAGTCACCGCCAAGCCTGCTCAGGGGCTCGCCACTGACGACGGAAACTACGCACTCATAATGAGGAGGGATGGGTCGGGTAGAACCGAAGGCGCCTACCTGTATCACGGGACCACAGGCAAGGCGATCTACTTCGCCGACATCCACAAAATGCGGGCAAGTCAGTCAGTTCGAGCGACAACGCCTCTGCCGAGGATGGACGGCCGTATCTCCGCTTTGGCTCTCGAATCCGGCAGCGAGGCGACGACGGGCATCCTTCTCGTCGACAATGAGTCCGGCAACGTGTTCCACGTCGGGGATATGGAGAAGCATCCCGAGCAGCTCACCTCCACGCCCAATAAGATCAACCTTCTCAGCACCTTCCCAGCTTCACCGGACGTTCGATCTCCGCAGAGATTCGTATTGATTCCCGTGGCTTCCGGGAGTGGTGCGACGGATGAAGTGCTCATTGTCGACGTAGGATCCGGCCAGATGGCGGTCCTCAAAGATGTCAGAAAACCTGACAAGATGCGCATTCAGCGTTCGAACCAGAGCATTTACCGCTATTTGCCGAAGAACGTGAGCCGGCCGAGGGTGATTGCCGCAGTCCCGAAAGTCAAAGGAACCGGGGCTACAGAGGGCGCCTGGTTATTCGATTCGGCAAGCGGAGAGGTGCTCTTCCTCGACAATCTCGACAATCTGATCAGGCTCTCGATTCATCGTGTCGATCAACGGGCTCGG
>JAAESQ010000004.1 GCA_024229275.1 bacterium
ACGCCAGCGAGCAGCGGAGCAACCGCCCTCGCTTCGTCCCTTCCCCGATCACTCAGGGGCGTATCTGTCCATCCGGCAATTCGCCCCTCTACGCTGCGCAGCGTCTCACCGTGCCGAACCAACCAAAGCTCAAGTCGATCATTCATGGCGAGCCATAGTGGCGGGAGAGACTACCCAAAGCAAGGCGCTACTCTCTACCGACATTCAGCGATCCAGCCTTGCCCTCTGCAACCGCAGACTATTACTGACGACTGAGACACTAGAGAAGGCCATCGCCAGAGCTGCAAAGGCAGGATGCAGCATGCGCAACGCCTCAGGAAGACCGTGCCATGGCGCCAGAACTCCTGCCGCAACGGGAATCAGCACCACGTTGTAAGCGAACGCCCAGAATAGATTCTGCCGAATCGTCCCAACCGTCGCCCGTGACAATCCGATGGCCTGCGGAATCGCACGAAGATCGCCGCGCATGAGAGTCACGTGCGCGGCCTCCATCGCGACGTCTGTGCCCGTACCCATTGCGAAGCCGACGTCAGCCTGGGCCAATGCTGGCGCATCGTTGACACCATCACCCACCATCGCGACCAGGCCCTTACCATCGCGTTGCAGCTCGACAATCGCAGCAGCCTTGGCCTCGGGGAGAACCTCGGCGACAACTTCATCGATTCCCAGTTCCCCGGCCACCGCCTTCGCCGCCTCGTGTTGGTCGCCGGAAAGCAAAACCACTTCAAGCCCCAAACGACTCAAGTCCTTAACGACTTCTCTGCTCTCCGGTTTCAGCGTATCGCTCAACGCTATCAGCCCAACCGCACGTCCGCCAGCTACGACCCAGACAACGGTTCGCCCACCTTCACGTAACTGTTGAGCTTGTCTCTCAAGACCCTCAGAGGCAGTTTTGCCTGCGCCCAAAGCGAATTGCTGCCGGCCAACGGTGATTTCAAGTTCGGCTAGGCACGCTGTCACACCAAGTCCAGGAGTGGCCTGAAACGAGTCGGGTCGCGGTACAACGAGGCCTCGCTCCTTGGCTTCGCCGACGACAGCGCGAGCCAGTGGATGCTCACTCCCGCTCTCTGCGACGTAAGCGAGTCCCAGGACCAGCTCCTTGCCTTCCAGTTCCCCGAACTGCAGGGGAACATCCAACTCTCCAAGGTCTACATCCCGGACGACCTCGACCACTCTCGGTTCACCCGTAGTCACCGTCCCTGTCTTGTCCAACACCACCGTACGCAGGGCGTGCGCAAGTTCAAGTGCCTGAGCGTCACGGAACAACACTCCCATTTTTGCCCCTCGCCCGGTGCCCACCATGATGGCTGTCGGCGTTGCAAGACCGAGGGCACATGGACAGGCGATCACCAACACCGCCACCAACCGCATGACTGCCGTCGTCACATCGGCCCCGGCAACAAAAAGCCAGACCCCAAAGGTCAACGCTGCAATCGCGAGTACTACGGGCACAAAAACAGCCGCCACACGATCGACGAGGTGTTGAATCGGCGGACGGCTCGACTGCGCTGCCCGCACCGTTCGAATGATCTGGCCTATCGTCGTCTCAGATCCAACCCGAGTGGCTTCGAACTGAAGCACTCCTTCAGCGTTGACAGTGCCGGCAAGCACGCGATCCCCCGGAGCTTTGGCCACTGAGACACTCTCACCGGTCAGTGACGACTCGTCGACGGCTGAGCGCCCAGACACGACGATTCCATCAACCGGCAGGCGCTCTCCCGGCCGAACGACGACGAGATCGCCCTCCCGAACGCTCTCGACCGCAACCTCACGCTCCTCGTCATTGACGATCACTCGTACCTGAGAAGGTGTCAGGCGCATCAGCTCCCGTATGGCAGATCCCGCCTCGCCCTTTGCTCGTGCTTCAAGCAGCTTGCCAATTCGAATGAGGGTGAGAATCACTGCCGCAGTCTCGAAGAACACGTGCTCTCCGAATCGAAGAGATCCCACGCTGAGGGCAACGGTGATGATGAAACTCGAGAAGAAAGCCGTTAGCGATCCCAGGCTGACCAAGGTATCCATGTTGGCTGTGCGATTACGGAGCGAATTCCACGCCCCACGATAGAAGTCCCAACCGGTGATCGTTTGCACCGGCAGCGCGAGAACAAACATCATCCAGTTAACCCAGGCAGCGTGAGACCACGGGCCCCAGAGGCCGGCATCACGGCCCATGCTGAGCACAAACAGCGGCACGGTGAAGAGAATCCCAACCGCCAAGGCGATACGTTGCCGCCTCAGCTCGCTCTGCCGGAGTTCATGCTCGACATCGATCCCGTCGACGAACTCACGAGTCGCGACTCCGAATCCGGCTGCCTCAACCGCAGCCACCAACTCGTGACGAGAAACCGCCCCAGGCACGTACTCCACCCGGGCTGAATCGTCTGCGATGCTCACTGCGGCCTCAACCACGCCAGGGGTACGGCGGCCGAGTATGCGCTCGAGAGTGGCGCTGCAGTTGGCGCAGGTCATTCCCGTGACGTCCAACTCTACAACTGCGGTGGGTACCGAAAACCCGGCCTCCTGGATCGCGGCGACGATCTCACCGGTGCGGACAACTCTCGGGTCATGGGTCACATCCGCTCGCTCAGCTGCAAGACTCACCTGTGTTTGACTCACGCCGTCGAGGCGATCAAGCACCCGCTCGACAGTGGCTGCACAGTTAGTGCAGGTCATCCCCAATACAGGCAGTGAAAGCTTCTGCTCCACCATGCGAGATATCAAGCGTCGGCTGCTGGGAAACTGATCTCCGTCAAGAGGTTCAAAATTCCCTCCCGTGAGCCTGGATCCTCCCACTCAACGGTGACCATCTTCGTGGTCGGGTCAGCGTAGACCGATGTGACTCCCTGCAACTCACCAAGCTCTCTCTCGATGGTTGCCGAACAGTGTCCACAACTGATGTTTGGAATGTGAAGAGTCGTCCTCTCCATGTGTTGGATCTCCTCTCTGTCGATCAGTATGACCTGAACGCTAGAGAATTGATTCCCATCGCCATGCATATGGAAGCATCCAGTCTCGCAGCGAGCGCTACGCTGCAACAGGACGGCAGAGGCAGAAACAGTGGCAGTGGCAGTGGCAGTCACAGCAACAGAATCAGGGCCAGCTCGTAGCTCGATGCCAGGCATTTAGATTCTGGCGTTGTTTAGGACTCCTTCGGATTCAGGAGCCGCCACGTCATGGCTCGCACTTCGTCGAACAGCTCTGCGGCTTTCTCTGCCTGAGCGGTGTCTGCTACCCCAGCGCCACTCAGCAAGTGAAGAAACGTGTCAACTTCCTTTGCCGAAGCGTAGGCGATACGCCAGTGATTGAAACGATCGCGACCGAACCTGCCGTTTCCTTCGCTCAGATTCGCGGCAACCGAACTCGCTGCGCGGATAGCCTGATCAGCTAGAGACTTGAACGGGGCCGGAACTCTTCTCACCAGTGCCAAGGTCCTCGATGCTGCTTCTAGGGCAACTGTGTAAGCGATCAAATCCGTTCTGGGTTGCGAGTCATGCATGGTCACCTCCGGGTCGTTCATGACACGCTCACCAGTCGGCATGTCGGCTGGTGTCAAGGGTCGGAACGACCGGCGCTTGCGCCGGCTTGCCCTTGACTCCTGCCGTTATGCCGACTATCTACCCCACCCATGAACGACCCTGTGTGACCATGCCTCGAAGCCAAAACGAATCAATTGAACGATTCCCGCATCTGTCTCTGAAGCTGAGTCTGTTTCTGAACCCTGGATCTGCCCTCAGTCTCTGACTCTGCCTTCTGCCGCTGCCACAGTCACAGCAATCAATCCCAAAATAGTGAGCTAGATTTTTTCCTTCACCGAACGTATCTTGTCGTCTCCACACTGCTCCTTGTCGATCCGGGTACCGATGCGCACATTCGTCGCGACGCGCTGTGCGCCCATGTCGTGTAAAGTTTCGTGACACCGCTTCAGCGCGTCCATGACTGCCTCCCATTCACCTTCGACATTGGTTCCATTGGCATGGAGCCGCGGCTCGAGTCCTGCCTCTGTGAGAATTCGCTCACAGGCCGCAACGTAAGGCGACAGCGAAAGACCTGTCCCCAATGGAATGATGGCTACGTCAGCAAGCACTTTCATCTCGGACCTCCTAAGACCGCAGAATACACGGTCGCCAACCGACAGGGGCTCAGAACAGGTCACCCTCATGGACAGTGATGTAACCAAAGACTCCCATCACACATACCACGCCGCAGACGACCCACCACCCTTGGTCGGACGTTGACTGGGAGGAATCTCATGGACGGACCGCTCTACATCTTGGGTGAAAGCAACGGCTCACCGCCATTCGGATCCGCTTGGCAAGCAACAGATGCCGTCGACGGGCGCGATCTCGTGGTCGTGAGGATCCCGATCGACGACACGGTGAGTGAGTCTGACACCGACCCCCTGGCCCGAATCGCCGACGACACCCGGCGCCTGACGCGAGCCCACGGGGGAGGGCTGGTCAAGGTCTTGGCAGTCACGACGCAAGAGGGTCGCATTGAGGTTGTCTTCGAGCCCCCGCAAGGTGTGTCGCTCGACCAGTGGCTCGACAGTGCGCCGCTCCCGAGTAGCGCTGTGATCTCTGTCGTTCGCTCTCTGTTTGCCGCGATGGCTGAAGCTCATGCGTTGGAGGTTCCCCATCGTGCGCTGAGTACCTCCGATATTTTTGTCAACGACGAATTCGAGGTAACCGTTGCTGGATTTGGGCTCACTCGCCTCGCGCCCTCGCCGGCAGAGTCAGCAGCACCAGAGGTCATCGCCGGTGAACCATCATCCTTTGCCACCGACCAGTTCAACCTGGGACGGATCCTGACTCGACTTGCTGAGGCCACACGACCGATCCTTGATCTCACGGCGATGGTTAATCGCGCGTGCGCCCAGCAACCGGCACACCGATTCGGCGACCTCTTCGACATGGCCTCGTCTTTTGAAGAAGTCGCAAGCGACTACTCACTCGACATCACAACCAATGCACAAAGAAACTCCTCCCCTCAAACGAAACACAACCGGTGGCGGAAACGGACAACTCTACTCGCCACTGCATCGCTGATCAGCGTCTTCGCCACACTCGGAGTTGTTGCTTCACTGCCGCACAGTAGCCCCACGACGGAGACGGTCGAGATCGATCACAATGACCACCTCGCACGCGCACGGCAACTGATCCATGAAGATCGGCTGGCAGAGGCAGTGCCGGCGCTCGAGGCAGCACTGGAGTCGAGTGCGGGCGATGACTCAGCTTCTATCTACGCGACACTCGGAACTGTGCGCCTCAAACTTGGCCAAGCACCCTTTGCGGTGCGCGATCTCCAGGCTGCAATCGAGATTGACCCGACTGCCGAGTATTTCTACACCCTTGCTCTGGCACAAGCTGCATCTGGAGATATCGAGGAAACAAATCGCGCCATTGACAGTGGGTTACGGCTCGAGCCCGACCATCCACAGCTCACACAGGCTCGTGAACAGCTCGGAGGAGGACGATGAAATCGATCATAAGCGCAGTACTGGCAACTTCACTGATTCTGCCGTCAGCATTCTCGGAGCAAACTCCCGACAATTCAGCATCGATTGAACAGGCAAGACAGCTTCTCGAGGACCTCGGCGATTCGGCCTTCGCCAGTCCAGAACAGACGCCCGATCTGGCCGCATTGCGTGAGTCTCTGCGGCAGGATATCGAGACGATGCAGTTTGACGATGATCCCATTGGAAAGGAGCCGGCACGATCTCTATTCGGCACCAATCCACTGACGGGCGACCGCAACCCACTGCTCAATGATCGTTCACGTCAGATTTGGCTCGCTTCGGCCATCGACAAGCTCGGTGTCGAGATGGTGTCGGCGCACCTCAGAGAGCAGGCTTCTGCAATGGCCTCTGGAGACGTAGACCGCGCGGATTGGTACGAGCACGTCGCCACATGCACTGATCTGTGCAATCCCGTCGTGCAGGGGCTTCTGTTTGAACACATTCGGCAGGTTGCGGCACGACCCCATCTACTCGCCACGTTTGCGACAAACAGGGCCGACCTGACACCCTCTGCCGCTCACCAGTTGAAGGCTTTCGTTCAACGCGAGGTCGACCGTGATCCATCGATCCAATTTCTGCTCATCGGCCGTGCCTCACGAACCGGCGCGAGGGTCTACAACCGAGAACTCTCTGCGCGACGGGTCCAGTCAGTGCGCAGTTTCGTCACTGCCCAGAAGATCAGCGGAGACCGCATCACGGGATTCTGGCTCGGCTACGAACCGCCTCAGATCAGTGAAGAGATCGTAGCCTCGTACGGGCTCTCGGCCGAACTCGACCACCAGGCCAGAAATCAGAGCGTCCTCATAGTGGCGTTCAGTGCTGCCGACTCTGCTCAAGCAACGGAGGCCTGATCAACTCAAGCGAGCTTGCACTAAGACGAATTGACGCGTCAACCATCGCGCTCTACGTTGGGAGTAGGACCCTTCCAACCCAAGACGCGGAGGTTGATGATGGCTGCGATGCGTCACGCGGACACCGATAGTCGACTCAAACGACTCGAGTTGCTACCTATACTCATCCTGGCAACCCTGATGATGCTTCTCGCCGCACGCAGTGCCAGCGCCGTGGAGTGGTGCCACGACTATTCGATGTATCGCGTCAGGGCGTATCTCAACGAAGAAAAGCCGCACGACAGCAACGGCCTCTCGGTGGGCCAGCTTCGGTCCCAACTCGGCAAGCTGCGCTATGCAGCACATGCCTATCGCACTGCGCTCCCACTTCGTTCAGGCGACGTCGTAATTATCGGCCACGCCCACTCAGGCTTCGTCAACACTGCCGGCACGATCGACCACTACGTACAGCAAAGGATCAAGCGACACGCCGCAGACATCGGCACTCTGGTCCAGGTCGCACCGGGCTACATCACAAGTCAACCTACCTATTTTCAAGGTTGGACCCTAGGCCGAATCCTTCAGTACGAGCGTACCCAATCACCGCGCAAGCCCTACGCCCACCTTGTCGAAGCCGACATCGAAGTATGGCGCAAACGAACGCTGGTCAACCTGTCAATCACACCACAACGCGCTTCTCTCGAACTCGGGCAAAGCATCAGATTTCGAGCTACCGCCTACTACGCAGACGGCGGCACCGAGGACGCAACAAACATCGCCACATGGACCCGTGGACCCAGCTTTGCTGCTGCCGAGCCGGGCCACCACATGGTCGAGGCAGAACTCGATCATCGTAGAGTTGCAGCCCACATCTCGGTCGCCCGCCCAGAATTCCTGGTGTGGGTCACCAAGAAGGGTAACTGGTGCTTCTATGACCTTGGAGAGCCCGAGGAGTTCGAGGAAGAGCGGATGGGGGCTTCCTACTCGGCCATGATCGCGGGCCCGTTCTCCACCATCGAACAGGCCAACGCCTACGTCTGTGATCAGTGGCGTTCAGCACCGACTCTGCATGTCCCCGGCCATGGCGCCATGCGTTATCACCCGATGGGTGGTGAAATCTGCTACCTCTTCTGCGACGAAGAAGAGGACTTCGGTGACACATCGACGTACACCGACAACTCCGGATCCGGACCAGGCGGTGTCATGGACGTCACCCCAGGCGGCATTTTCGACGGCAACCCCTTCGATGAACCTTCAGGCTCCGCCGGAGGCGTCACCGACGTCACGCCGGGTGGTGTGCTGCCGGATCTTGGAACCGAGGGCAGCACCCAGGCTACTGACCGTTTGGAAAACCTCGACACATCTGGCGATGGCTGGCAGAGTCCAACCGACACCTCTCACTCACAGGACAGTGCAAATCACACGACTGGTTCCGACCGGGATACATTGTTCGGCTTCACCTACGAGGGAGAGTACATTGAGGAATCGTCACCGGGATCTGACTTTCAGCCACCTCGAAACTTTGATGACGTCCCAAACATCCTGCGCGCCATGGGCTTTCGCATCGTCGAGAGTCACCCTACCAGCCGATTCAGTCAAACTCCCTCCTACAATCTCGCTTTCGACAATCACGATACCGCCCGCAGTTTCGGCCTGCGCGACTTTGACCGCGACTGGCAGAACGGCATGTATCCACGATGGGTCAATGTCTATACCAAGGTCAGTGGCGGCGAAATCACGATCTGGATCGAACGCGTCTCCGTTCACACTGAACCAAACGTCAACGCACTACTGCCATCGTTCGTCAAGCTGTGGGCGAGGTAGGCACGGCAGGGAAGTCACTTCGGTTCCAGAAGTGTGACCTTTTTCGGCCCCGATGTACTGTACCTAGTGATGACGTTGAAGGAGACCATCGAGGAACTTACGCCTGGGGTGCTGCGGTACTGCAGGGGTCGTACAGGTTGCGCAAGCCTGGCCGAAGACCTGGCCCAAGAGGCGCTTGCAGCACTGGTCAGCAGATGGAGACGGATCGGTCCACCCAAGAACCCGGCCGGGTTTGTCTACACAATCGCACGCAGGCGCTGTGGCCGCGCCGAGCTGCGCCGGCGGATCCTGATGCCCCTCGGACTGATTGCTGACGCCGCAAGTCCAGCTCCGGAGTTGGAGGATCGGGTCGATCAAAGACAACAATTTGCGGCAGCTTACCGAGCACTCATGACACTCCCGCGGCACGACCGCGAAGTCCTCTTACTGATCGCGGTAGCCGAACTCGACCAGCGCAACGTTGCCGACCTGCTCGGTGTTTCCGTTTCTGCCGTCAAGATGAGGCTGCATCGAGCGCGCCAGCGATTGACACACGCCATGGAGGTGGCAGATGAATCGGCCTGAGCAAGACCTTGACCACCCGCTGGACTCCGCAATCCGGCACGCGCTGGAGCCGAAGGCACAGGAAATCCGACGGACCATCAACCGAGCCATGGGTAAACCCACGAGCGCCCATGGCAACCAAAAGAAACGACTCGTTGCCGCCGCTGCGGGAATTGCGATTGTCATTGCTGTAGGAATCGGTGTTCTTCTTCGACCAACGTCATCAGTTCCCGCTATGCCTGAGGAGTCCGTTCCCGTTGTAGCCAATCACTCCGGCGGCATTCTGATCACCAACAAATCCGGTCTCGTCACAGTCGCGGCGCCGGACGGCCAGATTATGGCCATTGTTTCTGGAGAAACACCATGAGTCGAACCACAACTACTTTGGTACTACTCACGATCGCTTTCGCATTCAGCGCAAACTCAATCATGGCCGGCTATGGCTCTCAGCAGGATCCGATCGAATTACAACTCAAAGACGCTGACGTACGTTCAGTGATGAGGGTCTTTGCAGAGATGACAAACAGCGAACTCTATCTCGACCCCGCAGTAATGGGTACGGTCACCATCGGAATCGAGGGCATTTCTTGGATGACTGCACTCGATGCGGTGTGTGAGAGCGTCGGCTGCCTGTGGCAACTGAAGGGTGGTACCCAAAGGACCCTGACCATTCTGCCCGGCACCAAGGCGTCAGATGCCTCTGGCCTGAACTCCCCAATCACCATCACTGTCGAAGGTGTACCCATTCTCGACCTGATAGGCCTGGTGGCCAACCGATCCGGCGTCTCCCTCGAACGTATTGGTCAACCTCAGGGTGAGATCTCGCTGGCCATCGACGGAGCCAGCGCGAGGACCGTCATCAGCGCAGTCTGCGAGAGTAGCGGTGGATGTACATGGCGCACTACGGAGGACGGATCTATCGAAGTAGAGGCTACCGACTCACCGAAGATGACAAGAGCACAGGTC
>JAAESQ010000005.1 GCA_024229275.1 bacterium
ATGGTGGCCTCTAGTCGACCAGTGGGCGACCCATTGATCACAGGCGTCGCCTGGCTGATTCGGGCGGCTCGCTCGGAGCAGCGCCAGAGACAGAGACTCAGGGCGCTGGGTCCTGAACGGCCCGATCAGATCCTTCAGCAGGACTCAGGAGGGCTCGTGGTCCTCTGCTCGCGCGAGAAGGCGGAGTGGGACGAGCGGGTCACGATCCAGTTCAGGGAGGGATTCTTTAGGCTGGACCGCGTCGAGGAGCGTCCTCACGGTGAGTGGGTGTCCATCGCCTATGTCCTGAGACCGACGGAGCCCGGAGAGATCATTCGTGGCCTCGTCCACCTGGAGGAACCCGCAAAGCGGCGTCCCGTGCATAGACCCAGAACGTAGAGCTCGATGGCCTTGGCTTCCCGCTCGAACCTCATTCGCCGCTCGGGATGAGAGGCCACCTCCTCGGGCAGGACCTTCAACGCAATCTCGCGGCTGAGCTTGGTGTCCTCGGCGGCGTAGACGCGGCTTCGAGTAGGCAGGAGTCTCCCGTAGCTACAGGACGAAGTTTGTTTTCTCTGTTTCCGCCTGCTTTCGCGGCGGTGCCACAATATCTCGTCCATACTACAGTTGAACTCCTGCCCCTCACAGAACCGGACAAGCGGATTTCCCATACATCCGGCTCCTCGGGTAGTCATTCAGCGAGCCTCCGCTCTACGACACGGATTCAGGTCTATGCGGATACGCGATGTGGGCCATCCGACCAGGTCTCGAGCTTGGACGAAAGTGGGCCACGTGTATGCCGGCCGCTGACTCTTGCGGTTGAGCCATTTGAACAAGATGCGTTCAGTGCGGTGAAGGAAGAACCGGCATCGTTCCGTGTTATCCGTGATGGCGTAATAGCTCATATGGCCAACCACGCGGGAGCGGGCCAGCCGTAACATCTCACCTTTTCGCAGTACGCTGCGAGCTTTGCGTGCCCATTCCGAGAATCGGCGTAGGCTTTGGCCCAGCTTCTTATGGCTGGTGCGACGTTTAACCTTGAAATACCCTTCGCGGGTCTTCCCGCAGTAGTGCGTGAAGCCAAGAAAGGTAAAATCTTTTGGTTTCTCGCCGCGCTTATACGCATTCTCGCGGGCAAATCGCCCAAACTCAATGCACTGCGTTTTCTCCGCTGCCAGCTTCAACCCGAAGCCTTCGAGTCGATCCTCGAGCTGTTGACGAAAGCTTTCCGCTTCGCCTTTGTACTGGAAGCAGGCAAGGAAGTCGTCGGCATAGCGGAAGTAGTGCGCTTCGCCCCGACATGCCTTGCGCACCCGGTAGCTGAACCACAGGTCCAGCACGTAGTGCAGGTAGATGTTCGACAGCAGCGGCGAAAGAATGGAGCCTTGAGGTGTGCCTTGTTCGGTCGCGTGGACCAGCCCATCCTCCAAAATGCCACTTTTCAGCATTCGGATTATTAGGCGTATCACTCGCTCGTCCCCTATTCGGTGCCTCAGAAACTTGATCATCCATGCGTGGTTGACCGTATCAAAGAATGATCTGATGTCGGCCTCTACCACATGGGCGACTCGCTTCTGTTGGAGGGCCCTTCCGAGATCGTCCAGACATTGGTGTGGACTGCGGCCCGGTCGGTACCCATAGCTGCTGTCTTCGAATACAGCTTCGTAGATGGGTTCCAGCGTCCGTTTGGTCGCTTCTTCAACAATCTTGTCTTCAAAATTGCTGATACCTAGCGGCCTTCCCTTCTCGCTGCCTGCCTTCGGTACGTAGGTGCGCCGCTTCGGTGAGGGGCGGTAGCCCATTCGCTTTAGCCGCGCTGATAGGTCCCGAAGGTTCTCCTCAAGTTGCTTGCCGTATTCCGCTTTTGTTACCCCATCGATGCCGCTCGCCTTGTTGCCGAGCAGTTTGTCGTAGCTGGCCCGCAGGTTGTCGATATCTGTGATGTGGTGGTACAGGCTGGTAAACACCAGCCCCGGTTCTTTGCGGGCCTTTTCGCCTATCCGTGTCAGGTCTGTTCCCACCGGGTTGTCACTCCTTGCATAGTGTCAGTGTTTCTCCTTTCACGGTCGACTGTCCGTGGGGACCTTCGCTCAGCGGGGATTAGTCGCTTCATCGCTATGCCATTGCGGCTTACCGGTCCCCATCACTCGCGACGCGGCCCTCCCCCGCCCTCTTTTCACATTGGGCGAGGTACTCGGGGACTGCGATGGTATCTTGCCCCAAGAGCCTGGGTTCGTCGCTCGCCTGGTTACTTGCCTGTCTTTGAGCAGCTCGATGCTGTCTGGGACCCCGGGGTGTCGGCTTCGCGCTCGTCTCTATCGCGCTCGCCGCGTGGCCTGCGCCCGAATGGAAAGGATCGGCACGTTCCCAAATTCACTGGTTCTCGGGGCTATGTGTCAGATTCAGAGCTACACTCTTCAACCTCGCTGCTCTCGCGCATCCTCATTCCAGCTTTACGCTTTCAGTCGTTACACTACTGAGCGGCTGACTAGGCCTTACTCAGGGGGATTACCCGCATCTATGGCGGGCGCCTCCTTGACAGACAACCATTGCCAGGTTGCCCCATCCCTCCTCTCAGAAGAAGTGACAAAGCGATGGTGTTGCCGAGGCGCATCTTCTTGTGCCGCCACACCCAGAAACCAACACCGACGAGCGTCGCTCCGGTGCCTACCGTGAAGAGCCAGAATCGGATCGCGCTGTCGAGGTTGCCACCCAATCCGAGAAAAGCGCCTTCATTCTCGACGTATTGGAGGCGAAGCGTGTCGCTGAAATATCAGGATATAACTTCGTCGGCACGCCTTGCCAGCACACAAAATGACCTCGAGCTTTGGGCAACGAACTACTGATACAGGACACTAGCGCTTCTTCGCAACCATGAGGACCGAGCCGCCACATGGGAGTGAATGAACATGCTTAAT
>JAAESQ010000006.1 GCA_024229275.1 bacterium
CGATTCTAGACGGTATCACTGTCAGGGGCGGCAAGTATGGCATTTCCTGCACGTCTTCCTCCTCACCGACGCTCACTAAGTGCGTGATTCGCAACAACTCCAGCTATGGGGTGTATGCCTACGTTTCCTCGCTCATCATAAGCGACTGTGAAATCCGCCAGAACAACGCGAATGGTCTGTATCTGCGTGGCGCGGCCTCTCTGACGCGCTGCCGCATCCTCAGCAATACCGGCTCGGGCATTTACGGCTACTATTACTCAGGAACCATCCAGAACTGTGTGATCGCCCACAACACCAGCGCGGGCATCTACTTCTATTATTCCAGCTCCGCCAGTGCCGTCAACTGCACGGTCACCTCCAACAGCTACGGCATCTACGGCGCCTGCGCCCAGGTCAAGAACTGCATCCTCTGGAGCAA
Organism: bacterium; assembly: GCA_024229275.1. Lineage (GTDB taxonomy): Bacteria > Acidobacteriota > Thermoanaerobaculia > Thermoanaerobaculales > Sulfomarinibacteraceae > JAAESQ01. The sequence goes on from JAAESQ010000006.1 coordinate 419, forward strand.
CACCAATGACCTGAACGGCTGCACGGCCACCTACTCCTGCATCGAGGACCAGGACACCGGCACAGGCAACCTCCATGCCCTCCCACTGTTCGTGGATGCCGACAACGACGATTACCATCTGTGGTACACCTCGCCCTGTATCGACGCCGGCGATCCGTCCTCCTCGTATGCCAACGAGCCCAA
>JAAESQ010000007.1 GCA_024229275.1 bacterium
GTGCACGAACAAACAGCCAGAATGCCGCCGCTCACTGATGCCACACCATAGGCAACGGCCTTCGGCGCCCGAGGGCCGAGGTACTTCATTACTGCAGCCTGGCTGACGAACGACGCAATGGCACCCGCGATGAAGAAGGCTGGAATCAAGCAGAGCAGAACATGCTCGCGAGCATACCAACGGGCAAGAGCGAGTGCCTCCGTGACAGCACCGTCGAATCGAGGCATCCCTACCGGCAACCAGAACAGAAGGGTGAAGCCACCAAGCATCCAGGCGAGCGACTTCCACTCGGTCTTCCAGGTCATCTGGCAGCTCCACCGCGAGCCAAAGCCAATTGCATAATTGGCAGTTCTACCAAATAACGACTGTTCAAGGATGAATTCATTCGGACTCGCTCGCTATGCAACGGCTGGTCTCTTCGATCACAGCTTCGACGCAACCAAAGAAGTTTAAGATGCATGGAACTCTCAGTCTGTAATAGACTTGAACACCTCGCCGATCGTCAAGAACCACGCCCGCATCCTTGAGCACCGCCAAGTGTTTCGACACCGTCGACACGTCAGCACCGATCATCTCAGTCAGCTCGCAGACGCATCGTTCGCCTCGCGATAGCTCATCCACAATAAACAGGCGACTCGGGTGGGAGAGGGCCTTCATTACCTTGGCCCTTGCCTCCATCAGACTCCTGGTCTCACCCACAAGGCGTCGTTCAACGTTCATTATTTGGCAATATAGCCAAATAAGTTTGATTGTCAACCGAAAGCGACCCCAGGAATTCCCCGACCGAACCGGCCATCAAACTCGCAGACAAATGCAGGGAAGGGGTTTACTCCCTCCTGCACGGTGATTCAAGATCAGGGACTTTTCGGGCGGGGACAAACCCCGCCCCTACGATGCTATTGAGTGAAACTACGAAGCCCTGGTCGAGTTCTGAAACCATCTCGCAATGGCCGGTAACACGAGCAGGGTCAGAAGGGTCGAAGTTACGAGGCCACCGACAACAACCGTAGCGAGCGGACGTTGGACTTCTGACCCAGTTCCACTCGAGAGCAACAGTGGAATCAGCCCAAGAGCGGTCGTCGCGGCCGTCATGAGTACCGGCCGGAGGCGCGTCAGGGCACTCTGTACAGCTGCTTCGAGAGCAGGGATTCCGTCCTCCACCATTCGGTTCATCGACGTCACCAGCACCATGCCGTTACCAAGTGCCACACCGAAGAGCGCAATGAAACCCACCGATGCCGGAACTGACAGATGAAGGCCGCCCAACCAGAGAGCCGCTACACCACCGACCAACGCAAGCGGAATGTTGACCAATATCAGAACCGTACTTTTCAGCGATCCGAAGCTCATGGCGAGCAGCAGCACAACTAAAAGCAGAGTTACCGGTACTACAACCGCAAGGCGTTTGTTGGCCTCCTGCTGCAGGCGAAACTGACCACCCCAGGTGACGAGATATCCCGGCTGTAAGTCGACAAGCTCAGCAATCCTCTGCTGCGCTTCCGCCACAAAGGAACCGATGTCACGATCGACCACGTTGCACTGCACCGTGACATAGCGCTGGCCGTTCTCACGCGTGATCTGCCGCGGCCCAATAACTTCGACCATGTCGACCAACTGGGACAACGGAACTGTTGCACCATCAGGCGTCGGCACCAGAATCGCTGCCAGTGCTTGCGGCGTGTCTCGATCCGCCTCAGGGTAGCGCACCAGAATGTCGAATCGTCGGACCCCCTCGAAGACTTGGCCCGCCGTCACGCCGCCGACCGCGGCGCGGATCACATCCTGAACATCCCTGACATCCAGGTTCCAGCGTGCGACGGCTTCGCGGTCTACGTGCAGCAAGAGCTGCGGCGCGCCGGTGATCTGGTCAACCTGAACGTCGGCTGCTCCAGACACACCACGAACCACCGCCGCCACTTCGTCGGCAGCTGGTTTGAGGACTTCAAGCTCTTCTCCGAAAACCTTGATGGCAAGGTCTGCGCGCACTCCTTCAAGCAACTCATCCATCGTCATCTGGATCGGCTGGGTGAAGCTCGCAAGAACTCCCGGGATCTCGCCGAGGTGCTCTCGGATGATGCCCTCGAGCGCCTGTTGCGAGCGTGTGCGCCATTCATTCCGAGGAACAAGCAAAATGTAAATCTCTGCGCTGTTGATGGGATCTGTATGCGCCCCGACCTCACCGCGGCCAATCCGGGTGACGACCGACTCAATCTCCGGAATCTCCATCAGCTTTCGCTCAACCAGAAGCGCGACTCGCGTGCTCTCGGTCAGTGCGATGGATGGAGCCATCGTCAGCCGAACCACCAGGCTTCCCTCTTGAAGGGTCGGTGTGAATTCCGAGCCCAGCAAGGGAACGACGAGTGCCCCCAGAACAACGAGAATTCCAGCCACGGCGATGGCTGCTCGCGGTCGCGCGACCAATGATCTCAGAAGAGGCTCGTATCTCCGATTGATGGCCGCAATCGCACGATCTCCGAATGACTGTGCATTAGCACTTCGTGCCGTCATCATCGTGCGCGCCAAAGCCGGTGCGACTAGTGCCGCATATACCAGCGACCCGAGCATTGCCAACACGACCGTTGCTGCGAGAGGACGGAAGGTTGTCCCCTCTACACCCCTGAGCAGCAGCACTGGCAGAAACACCACGACGACGACACAGATGGCAAAGGCTACCGGTCGAATCACTTCTCCGGCCGCTGAGGCAATGATGGACAAACGATTCGCGTCCCTGCGTGATGAATTCAAGCCACGATCGACAGCGTCAACCAGCACGATCGATCCGTCGACCATCATGCCAATAGCGATGGCGAGCCCTCCGAATGTCATCAGGTTGGCTGACAGGCCGAGCAGGCGCATGCCGATAAACGCAAACAGAACAGAGAAAGGAATCGCCAAGCCCACTACGACGCTGGACCGCAGGCTACCCATGAAAGCGAAGAGCACGAGCACCACAAGCACTATGCCAATCAACAATGCGTCGCGTACGGTGCGCACTGCCGCCTCGACGAGGCTCCTCTGCTCGTAGTACGGCACCATCCGCACTCCCTCCGGAAGCGCTGCGTTGACCGTGGCCAGTCGTTCCTCAACATCACGAATCACCTGCGACGCGTTGGCGCCGAAAAGCTTGATCACTTGTCCCGCAACAACCTCACCGACGCCGTTGCGCGTCTGCAGCCCGCGCCGAATTGCACCACCAAATCCAATCTCGGCAACGTCACCGAGAAAGATTGGCGTCCCGTCAACGGAATTCAGAACAATCCGCTCAAGATCCGTAAGGCCAGTTGTCAGACCAACCGAGCGCACGATAAGCTCCTCGGCATTTCGCTCCAGGAACTGAGCCCCAACGTTCAAGTTGTTGGCTTCGATGGCCTCGACCACATCGGAGAGCGAAACGTCGTAGCGCAGCAGCGCATCGGGACGCACCTCGACGAGGTATTGCTTCTCCCACCCCCCGATGCCGAGCACCTCCGTAACGCCGGGAACCGACTGCAGGTGGAGCTTGATCACCCAGTCCTGGAGAGTCCGAAGCTCTTCTAGAGAGAGTCTGCCCGTCGTGTCCTCAAGGTAGTAGAAAAGCACCTGGCCCATCCCTGTCGAGATGGGACCCATCTGGGGCTCACCGAAGCCTTCTGGGATTTGCTCGCGGGCTTCAGCCAGTCGCTCGCCGACGACCTGTCGAGCGAGGTAGAGATCCATACTGTCTTCGAAGTAGATGTTGACCACGCTGAGCCCGAAATTCGAGACAGAGCGTATCTTTGTGACGCTCGGAAGACCGGACATCGAAATCTCGACGGGAAACGAAACGTAGCGCTCGATCTCCTCAGGGGCGAGCCCCTCCGTCACCGTGAAGACTTGAACCAGATTGGGTGAAACATCCGGGAAAGCATCCACCGGAAGACCCTCGTAGGCCGCCCATCCCGCGATGAGGACCACAACTGCAACGGCAAACACGGTCAGGCGATTGGAGACGACGACTCGAGTCAGTTTTTCAAACATCGTGTCCCCCGGCCCTAGTGAGCGTGACCGTCGCCGAAGGCATGTTTCCCGAGTTCCGCTTTGAGGGCGAATCCGCCCGCGAACACGTACCGTTCGCCGACCTCTAACCCAGTTCGAATTTCCACTCGATTTCCAGAGCTACGGCCGAGTTCTACGATGCGCAGTTCGAACTCGTGTCCATCGACCACGAACACGACATTGTCGCCGTCCTCCATGCGGAAGACCGCGCTGGTAGGTACCACGACTCTGACGTTGGTCTGTTCAGTGGCCACGCGGGCAGTCACGAAGCACCCTGGATGCCATTCACCATCCGGATTGGGGGCAATGATCCGCGCCAGTGCTGTCCTTGCAGGCTCGCCCACCAGCGGCTGCACGAAATCGATCTTGAACTGCGCACGATCGCCATGACTCGTCGTGACCGTTGCCTCCTGACCCGCGTGTACCGCACCAAGGTCTTTCTGATACACCTGCAGATCAAGCCACACCGTTCTCAGGTCGGCCACCGAGAAGGCGATCTGATCGGCCGCAACGGTCTCACCAAGGGTCAGGTGTTTCTCGATCACCGTGCCGTCAAACGGTGCTGCCACTCGGTAGCGAGTGAGCCCGTTGCCAGTTTCTTGAGGAAGCGCTTCGATCTCGACCTGAGAAAAACCCAGTGCCATCAGCTTCTGCTTCGCCGTTCGTAACCGAATTTTGGCCTCCGCCAGTTCCCTCCGGGCGTCGAGAAAGTCCTTTTCGGGAGAAACCTTCTGACGCCAAAGCCGCTCTTCACGTTCGAAGGTCGATTCCGCAAGCACGGCACGCTCTCCAGCCGCCAGGAAGTCAGCCTTCCACTCAGCCAACTCGCCGCTGTCCAGAACGGCCATCGTGTCGCCAGCCTTTACGCTGTCGCCGAGTCGGAAGAAGACCTCACGGACGATGCCCTTCACTCGCGGAACCACGTGCGCCATGCGATCGCCGTTGACCTGAACCTCACCTGGAAGTTCGACCTCAAGACCGATTTTGCCCTCACCCGCCACGTCAATTTCAATGCCCAAAGCGTCGAGTTGGTCGTCCTCAAGGTGGATGCGTCCTTCCTCCTCGTGTTCCGCTTCCTCATCGTGATCGCGCGCGGACTCAACCGGAGCGGGCATCGAAGTTCCACCACAAGCGAGGAGCGAAAGCATCAGCAGTGCGGACACAAGCAGTGAACCTGAATAGGTAATGAAGCGTGTCATGAGACGTCTCCTGTCCGGGACGATTTGGGTTCTGGCTGTGGTGATGTGCTGCCCTCTTCAATGGTGCGACCGAGCAAACGCTCGAGTTCGACCCGAGCCAAAGCGTAGCGCTCCATGCTTTCGAGGCCGAAAGAGCGAGCTTCGAAGAGCGCTTTCTGCGCTTCTAGCACGAACGGGAAATCCAGCTTGCCTTCTCGATAGCCAATTTCCGCAGAGGCAAATGCCTGCTGCGCGGCCGGAACGATGTCTCGGACAGACACGATAGCCTCCAGGGACGCCGCTGCAAGTTCTGCGAGACGAGTTGCTAACTCGGCCCCGAGGTCGGCGAGGACGGCCTCTGCCTCACGCCGAGCACGCTCGACGTCATAGCCGGCTGCGGCCCGCGCACCCTGGTTGCGATCAAAAATCGGTAATTGCACAGAAAGGCCCGCAACCCAAACGGTTTCACTCAGTTCGCGCACGTAGCGCGGACCGGCGGCCAGGGTGAGGTTGGGGATTTTGAATGAATCCTCGAGTTCCAGATTGCGCTGCTGCTGTTGAATTGCCAGCTCGGCAAGTCGCGCCCCCGGGCTAACGGCGATCATCGGGAGCAATTCACTCACCGAAGGGGGCGGGCCAGGTTGCGGCAGTTCACCGACTGCACGCAGATCTCCTGAACGCCGACCTCCCCACAGGGCCGCCAACTGGGCCACAGCCGCTTCCCGTTCACGCAGAGCGCGAGCACGTTCGAGCCTGGCCTGTGCTACCGAGATCTGCGATCGTATCCCTTCGACCGGTGACACGGCGCCAGCCTCGACTCGCATCTCGACAGTGTGAGCAAAGCGTTCTGCGAGATCGAGCATCTGGAGCATCAAGTCCTCGCGCTGTTGAGCCGCGACCACGGCGAAGAATGCCATCTTCGTCCTCGCCTCGATGTCGATGCGCACTGCGGCCTGCTCCAGCCTCACCACGGAAAGTTCGGCTTCTGCCGCACCACGTCTGTGGCGCCGCTTTCCACCGAGCTGGATCTCCTGACTGATCACCAGGGTGTCTTCAGCCGTGTCAAAGCCGGACAGCTCGCCCGTGCCGCCGAAGTTCTCGACTTCCAATTCGAGTTCTGGGTTGGGCAGGAGTCCGGCTTGAACTACCCGCTCTTGGCCGGCAGATACCCCTTCGCGAGCAGCCGCGATCGTCGGGTTGAGCTCAATCACTCGATCCAACGCCTCACTAAGCGTCAGTTTTTCAGCTTTTTGCTCAAGCTCGGCACATATTCCAGATGACGCCACAATCAAGAAACTTGCTACCAATGCCGCGATCCGCATACTCGTCTCCTCGATGACTCGGTGATTCGTCCAGGCGCCACTCCCTGAGGGGTGACGACAACAGATTTCGGGTTTTGAGGGAGACCTAGAGCAGCAGGGGTGCTGCGGTCGGCGGAGGACCTGACGAGACTCCGGGCGGAGACTCCGACACCACACGACCGACCGTCGTTGAAAGCTCAGCGCTGGGCACTATGGCTTGGGCATCGGCCGACTGACTGACGACTGCAAAGTCGGGTCCGTCTACACCATTGAGTACCAGCTCGAGAGCTGTGTCGAGGTGAATACAGTGGTCACAGCAGCCAGTGCCGCGCACAGTCGGTGCGTCACCGGGCTCGAACGGGTCGGATGCCGAGGCCGCACCACAGTGGAGGCGCGTTGTCTGGTGGCTACCACCCGTCAGGTGGATACAGAGTGTGTCGGCAGGCGCTCCAGCGACGACCAAACTGAACACTACGAAGAACGTCCAGGCATGGATCCACCACCAACTTCGGGCGACGGTCCTCACATTGCCTAGCAAACGTAGTGTGTTCAACTCCAACCTCACCAATCACGAAAGCTACGTGCCGGTCGTCCGATTGTCAACCCGGCCCGATCAGTTCGCGTTCTTCAGGCGTAGAAACATACCATACCGTATGGTATGTTTGTTATGGAGAGGTGCCGTATGAGACTCACCAAGGAGGCGTGGCTTGACCAAGGCCTGATGCTGCTCGCAGAGCAGGGCGCCGCCTCTCTCACGATCGACCGCCTCACCGAGTCACTGGGTGTCACCAAGGGCTCGTTTTACCATCATTTTCACGGCCGTGAAGAGTTCTCCATGGCACTACTTGCCCATTGGGAGAAGACACTTACCGGCGAGCTCATCGAAGCAACTCGCGACACAGAAGACTTCGACGAACGTAACAAACGCCTCAGTAAACTTGGGGTGAAGCACTTCGAACCCAAACTCGAAGTGTCGGTTCGAGCATGGGCACTCCGCGAACCGATGGCGCGCACCTTTCAAGACCGTGTCGACCGCCAACGCCTGGATTATCTCCAGGAACTCTTCCGCCTGATCACAGATCGGGAAGATCTCGCCAAGGACTTAGCGCTCATCCGCTACTCGTTCTTCGTTGGTGCCCAACAGATTAGTCCGTCACTGACTCGTAAACAGTACGCCCGCCTGCTGCAAGTGCTGCAGAGCCAGCTCCTACCGCTTGCCCAGCAGGATATTTCTGAAGATGGAGATAGTTCATGAAGACAATTATTGAGCCCTTTCGCATCAAAATGACCGAGCCCCTGAAGATCACAACCCGAGAGGAGCGAGAGGACGCTCTGATCCGGGCCAACTACAACGTCTTTACCATTGACGCCGAGAACTGCGCTCTTGATCTGCTGACCGACAGCGGTACAGGAGCGATGTCGACTGAACAGTGGGCGGCAATGATGCTCGGAGACGAGAGCTATGCCGGCAGCCGGTCCTGGAAGCGCTTCGAAAGTACGATCTGGGACATCACCGGCATCGACAACATCTTTCCCACCCACCAGGGACGCGCAGCTGAGGCGATCCTTGCCGAGTGCATCCTCCAGCCAGGAGACATCGTCCCCAACAACAGTCACTTCGACACGACGAGAGCCAACATCCAGTATCGCGGGTGCACTGCTCTCGACCTGCCCTGCCCTGAGGCCTATGACACTGCTAAGGAGTCGCCATTCAAGGGCAACATGGATATCAATCAGCTGCACCGCTGCATCGAAGAACACGGACCCGAAAAGATTCCCTTCTGCATGATCACGGTGACCAACAACACTGGCGGTGGGCAGCCCGTGTCGATGGCTAACATCAAAGCGGTCCGCAAGGTCCTCGATATCTACAAGATCCCACTCATCATCGACGCCTGCCGTTTCTCGGAGAACGCCTATTTCATCCACGAACGCGAGAAAGGCTACCAAGACCGCTCGTTGCTCTCGATCGCGCAGGAGATGTTCTCACTCGCAGACGGTGCAACCATGAGTTGCAAAAAGGACGGCCTGGCCAACATCGGTGGGTTCCTCGTTTGTCGCAATAACGAGTGGGCCGAGCGCTTCCGCAATCTGCTCATTCTTCGTGAAGGATTCCCGACCTACGGCGGCTTGGCCGGCCGAGATCAAGAAGCCATCGCCGTCGGTCTGAGAGAAGGTCTCGAATACGACTACCAGGTCTATCGCCACGCAACCGTGGAGTATATGGCTCAGCGTCTCGTCAAGATAGGCGTACCGTTAGTGCTTCCGGCAGGGGGGCACGCCGTATTTCTCGACGCCAAGAAAATGGTGCCGCACATTGACTCGCTGGATTACCCAGGAATCGGCGTTGTCAACGCCCTCTACCTCGCAGGAGGCATCCGCGCAGTCGAGCTCGGCAGCGTGATGTTCGGCCGCCGCGATGATGAAGGCCAGGAGCATCCCTCGCCACTTGAGCTGGTGCGTTTGGCGTTCCCTCGCCGTGTCTACACCCAGAGCCATTTCGACTACATGATCGAAGTCATCGACGAAGTGTGGCAACACCGCAACGAAATTCCAGGCTATCGCATTACCCAGCAGCCGAAACTACTTCGTCACTTTACGTGTCATCTGGAACCGAAAGGGTAGGGGATTGGGGATGAGGAGTGTGGGGTCAGGGAAAAGGGATCCGGGGTATCGGGCATCCGGGGGGCTGTCCGATCCCTTTTCCTCCCCCTTCTCCACATTCGGCAAATCTCAGCCTCGGTGCAAGAGAGAATAGGCCACTAGCCTACACCGGTGTGCGTTCATGTAGTTTCGGCCCGAAACGAATCGTTGTCCCGTTCGTCCCGTTGAACCGCTCAGTTCTCCGCAGTCCCGCTCGTCAACATCCGCTCGACATTAGGATTGAAAACGTCGTTCATATCCATCAGTTGAAGCATGAGCTTCGACCACATCGGACTGTCAATGTCGGAGTGATGGCTGCTGATCTGTCGCGGCACCTGGAAGATCCAGAACGGTGTGTCGTTCCACCGATCGGGGATCTCGTGAAACTCGATCTCACCGTCACGCACTTCGACTCGGTGGCTGTGGAGATAGGGCGATTCACCAGCCGTGCGAATTGCGAACTGCTTTTGGGAAGGCTTGGTGGATTCTGAGTAGTTGCGGTATCTCACAAAAATCGAGTTAAGTCGCATCGCGAACGGGAAGATCCAGCGTGATACAGCGTCGTCTTCAGACGTCACTGAGGCGAGCAGCGGCCCTTTGGCCTCTCGCAACACACCAGATTCGCTCTCGAGGACCAACCTCGCTTGTGAGCGCTTGAGAATGTCGACCAACTGTTTCGAGTACAACGCCTCAATCGAAGGATTCGCCGAGATTATCAGGTCGTAGTCCACAGGCGTGGGGACTCTCTGTCGCTCGATACTCATCAACTGGGTGACAGTTGCCGGACCGATGGTTTTCTCGAGAATCAATCCACCCATCGAATGACCCATGAGCACACACTTTGAATCCGAGTTTTCCTTGGCCGTGTTTACCGTTCGATACAGCACCTCGTTCAGTCGCATCGAGGCGACACGATGCGCTGCCACTCTGCGATTCCAGAACGATGCATCGATAAGAATCGGTAGTGAATAGGTTCGTCCACGCCAGCCCACATAAAGACCGATCACCGGACGCTGTGGCCCCGTCCGGTTCACAGACTCACGGTCCGAGTAGCGCGCTATGGATTCGACGTATCTCTCAAACCAGGCCAGTCGGGATTCAGCGCCATCCTCTCGTGACGCATTCTGTTTCCATCCATGGATGAACTGAAAAAGAACCACTCCATCGGGGCTCGCCGCGTTGTACTCCCTGATCAGATCGATCGTCTCGGTGAGCTGACGCACGTCCCACGGCTCACCCTGATCGTCGAACTCGACGACCGCAACTGCAAAGGGAACACCTCCCTCGGTCCGATGCGTCTTGAGGTAGCTTTCCCTTTCGGGGTTGAATACACGGTTGCCAACACATCCATAAGGAAGCGAGACGCCAATGGCAACCAGGACGAGAAAGAGCAACAGAAGCTTCTTCATCACGCGTCGAAACCAAGGAGGCTTGCGATTGCTCATTGCGGACAGTGTTTCAGCCATAGCTCCTCGTTCCCTTATGGAACTCGAATCCGCTGCTCCTCGTAACCCACCTAGTCTTCAACGGACCTGAATCACTCACCATGAAGGACTCGAGGAGTTGTCCTTGATCAGTGCTCATGTTCATCATTCCGTTACCCACCACTCTGCCTCTCCTTCACGACTTCGCCCTGCTGCCTGAGCCAATCAGCTTCGTCGTCCGTGATGCCGATGAGATTGCGATCGCCATACCATTCGAGTGCGTGCTCAATAGCTATTCTGGAGCGATGATCGTCCTCGGCCTCAAGATAGAAACGGATCTCGTCAAATAGGTCATCGTGCAGAATCCGCTGTGCTCGGCCATCGGGCGAGAATATTGTGAATCCCATGATCGCGCTGGCGAGTGAGCGAATCTCATCGGTGCGCAGCTCCCGCCGAGCCTTGAGTTCGAGCAATTGCTCAGCCGCATCTGGATCCCCGCCCTTTTCCAGGAAATCGGTGCGACTTCTGATCTCGCGCATCTCTGACTCTATCTCAGCAATTTCTTGCTCACGCTGATCGATACGCTCATAGGCCCCAGAGACCAGACGCGATTCGACCGAAGCCTGGGACGCCGCCGCAAGGCCGATGACTGTAGCAACAAGGATCAATGTGGCTGACACTGCAGCCAGAGTCGGTCTTCGCCTCGCCCAATTGGCAAGCTTCTCAGAGACCGACGTCTTCTTTGCTGCCACGGGACGAAACTCCCGAAAGCGGCGAATCTCCGACGCCAATTCGCCGGCATCCGCATAGCGCTTGAACGGGTCCTTGTTGAGCGCCTTCATGCACACTGCGCTCAAGGCTCTCCCA
>JAAESQ010000008.1 GCA_024229275.1 bacterium
AGAGGTGCTCAACAAGACTAAGCCACTGACACCTCAGGATCGAGCCATGCTGGAAAGACATGTTGACATCGGTGTCGACATCATTCGAAGCGTCGAACTCCTCGCTCCAGCCGTCCCATTCATCCGCTATCACCAAGAGCGTTGGGACGGTAATATCGCCGGTCAGTATCCTGGGTACTTTGGGCTTGAGGGCGAAGAAATTCCCCTCGAAGCTCGGATAATCTCAGTGGTCGACGCGTATGACGCGATGACGACGGAGCGGCCATACCGCAAGGCACTCGACTCCGAGCGCGCCCTGTCCGAACTTGCCGTTAAGGCGGGAAGCCAATTTGACCCGCAGGTCGTCGATGCACTCATCGAAGCCATTCGTGAACATGCCTGTGAGGAATCCAGTGCACGTTGGCCGGTTCTTGGTGAGACCGTGCCGGGATGGTTCAGCGGCATTGAGTAGTGCTAGCAGCGTGTACCGCATTGGCCCTGGGACGGATCAGCAAGTTCCAGTCGGCACTGTGTGGGGCCCCCTCGGCACCCACTGCTATGGATGCTCTGCGCGCATCTTCAGGAGGAGCCCGGCAGGAAACCCGAGCATTTCTACGCCGCGTTCGCGGCGGTTACTCATGGAATGACACCAAACCTCAATACCTGTCACCCTGAGCGGAGCCGAAGGGTCTCCCGTTGAAATCAACAGTATGTATGTTGTTGTAATTCAGTAGATTGCTGACTTTAGCGGGAGATCCCTCCACTCGCTTTTGGCTCGGTCGGGATGACAATTCAGGGGCGTGTGTCATTGAGAGGAACCAATTCAATCTGCTGCATTGTCTCCTCATTCATCATTTCTGAGCGCTTCGCCAACCACTGCAGCCAGCTCCTCCAGTTTGAACGGTTTGGCAAGCCAGCCGCGGACCATTTGGGCATCCTTGATGCTGCGCCGACTATCTGCTGGGTAACCGCTCATCAGAACAACCGGGAGCTGGGGACATTCTTCGCCTACTCTTCGGGCCAGTTCCATTCCGGTCATATCGGGAAGTACGAAATCTGCCAGAACGAGTGAAACTTCGCCCTCGTCTTCCCGATTGAGTGATTCACGAGCGCTCGCTCCGTCACGAGCAGTCACATAGAGGTAGCCAAGCTTATCCAGGCCCGAGCAGGTCAACTCCAACAAAGCTGGGTCCGCTTGCGCAACCAACACCAACTCGCCATCGCCTTGGTGTTCCGGTTTCGCCCCGCCTCCCGCGTGCTCCAGCTCCCCCTCTCGTGCAAGAGGAATGCAGACCACAAACCGCGCACCACCTAATTCACTCTCCTCGATGTCGACCCGCCCACGATGCTGGGAAGCTATGCCATACACCTGAGCGAGTCCCAGACCGGTTCCCTCTCCGGGTTCCTTGGTCGTGAAGAACGGCTCAAAGATCTGGTCGCTGAGACCTTCACCGATCCCCGGTCCAGAGTCCTCCACAACCAACTTGGCCCACACAGTGCCATCGATCTCAGATTTCGCCTCTTCACCGTTCTCATCGACCGCCGCCAAGCCCACTCGGATGGTGCCCGAGCCAGCCAGAGCGTCGCGGGCGTTCAACATAAGATTGGTCAGCAACTGCTGCATACGATCTGGATCGGCGATAGCGATCAACGCCGCTTGTGGCAGACGGGTCTCTACATCAATATCTGTTGGAAGGCTAGTTTCGAGAAACAAAAGGGTCTCGCGGCAGAGATCGCCAAGATCGATCGGTCGCTCCGCCGACGACGAACTCCGACTGAAGTCCAGAATTTGTCGAATCAGCCGAGCACCGCGCTCACCCTGCTTGAAGATCCCCTGAGCAGCCTCACCGAGTTCACCATCCAACTCGCCATCGACGTACATCAGCTCGGCTGACATCATGATGCCTTGCAGGATGTTGTTGAAGTCGTGTGCGATGCCGGCAGCGAGCCGACCAACTGCGGCCAATCGATCGTGCTGGCGGAGACGTTCTCCGGCCTCACGCTCGCTGGTGACATCGCGAATGACGACAACGAGACCCTCAGACTGTTCGTCATCGCCCAGGCGCGCAACGCCAACTAAGAAATAGCGCGGTTGCTCGCCATCAACAGCAAGCTGGACAAATGCTCCGGACCCGCACTCGGCAACCAACTCCGTGAGATCTCGTCCGCCGAGCCTTCGCAGACCGCCATCTGGCGTTCCATCGGTTTCATCCTGCAGGATCGGCAGAAACGAACCCGCAATCGGATTCTGCAGCACGACTTGCCCGTCTGTGTCGACAAGCAGTACGCCACTCGGAAGATGCTCAATCGCTTTTGCCAGTTTCTCTCCTTCACGCGCAACTTCCCGGACCAGGCCGTGCTGATGCAGGGCTAAGGCGAGATGAGAAACGACATCGTTGAGCTGCTCACGCTCGAGCGATCCATAGACCATGTGTTGCGGGGGAATCACCTCGAGTGTACCGAGCTGCTGCTCGCCGAGTTGGAAGTCGCACACCAGCGGTGACCGATCGACAAAACAGTCACAGTCCACCGGTCCGTTGCTCATCTGAAGATCGTCGCTACTTTCCTCTCCAGGCCGCCGATCGCTCTGAAGAAATAGTCCCTTTTCTCCGAATCGACCATCATCGATTCGTAGCGATACGCGGTCGCACGCCAGTATTCTTGGCAACCGTTCAAGCACCGGGCGCGAAATCTCCCTTTCGTCGCCACCTTCGAGAGCCGCTCGACTTACAGCGGCGATCATGCTGAGTTCCTGAAACTGGCGCCCAAGCCTCAACGCCATGAGATTGAAGCCGTCCGCAACCTCCTCAAACTCATCGCCGCTCGAAACGGTCAGGGCAACGTTAAAATCTCGTTCCGCCATGCGGCGGGTGCCATCCCGAAGCTGAGCCAGTGGCACCAAACTGCGACGAATCTGGATCACACTTGCCAGCAATACTGTCAACAATGCGAGGACTGTCACCAACGAGAACGATCGTCGGAATTGAGCTATCGGCCGGAGACTAATCTCTTGCGGTTCACACACCAAGACCGTCCACGACCCCGCGCCGTATTCATCGGTCAATGCCAGCTGACTCTGCGCCGCCAGGTAGCGCGTCCCTTGATAGACCCATGAAAAAACGTCCGTCTGTCTTTGTGGAGTGTTCCTATGTAACCGACTCGCAATGTCTGCGGGAAATGCGGACGACTTCACCAAAACCTCACCGTAGCGGTCGAGCACGCAGAGGAGCGTGCCGCCCGGCAGGCTGCCGTCCGCATCCAGCCGCCACATGAAATCCTCTTGGATTCGGCCCCAGAGCACAGCCGGTTCTACTGCACCGGGTTCCAATAAACGACCAACGGCGATGTATGCGTGCCCGTTCGGTTCACGAAAGGTCGTTAGCAGTGGCTTGCCCTCACTGAGATGCGCCCATCCCGCGCGATCAGCGAGAGCAGCAAGGATCGGTTGTCCTTTCAACGTCGTGATAGGTCCTGACCGCGGAACAATCGACAATCCGTCGAATCTGCCATCGAGGAGGTGGCGGGAACGCAGACCTTCTTCGCTGTGCTCAGCGACCGCAGCGGCCAATTCATCCTTCGTGACAGCCACCGCTGCTGCGATATGGTCCAACCTATCGCCAGTCCGCAGCACCACCGCTTCGCTCTGTAACCTCAATCTCAGGAACGACTGATCCTGCAGATGACCAACCATCTGACGATAGACATAGAGGCCAAAAGCAACTACCGGCACAAACGCACTCACCACGAATATCAAAAGCAAACGGCGCGTGAATCGACTTCGCGGAAATGTTTGAATCGTCAGAAACATGAAGAATATCCGTCGCCCCATTATCACAGAGATTGAGAATCCTTCGGCCAGCGGTCGTACCTCTGCCATTGTCGCTCAGGGCCGGTGTCTTCCACACACGGCTTCGCCTGCTTCATGTCAAGCTACTGTCAAGATCATCGCCAAGCGTCAAGGGGACGCAAACTGTAGCACTTTCTCCTTGAACTCTGAGAGAATGATCGTTAGAAAACTAAAGTGAGGAAGATGATGCACAATACTCGAAGATCAATCCGTCGGTCGCCTGCAGCGCAAAGCGGAATCCGAGAACGTGGATTCACATTCCTTGAGGCGCTAGTGGTTCTCACAATCGTTGGCATGACACTCGCGGTTGCTCTGCCTGCGTTTCACCGCAATCGAGTGCGTTCGCATACCATGCACGAACTCGAAAAGATCACTTCGCTGGTCAACGTTGCTCGCTTCCAAGCTCTGAACCGGGCGAATCCGTGTGCTTTGGAGTTCGTCATAAACTCAAATCACATCAGGTTGTTCGAGGAAGCGGTCAACAGCGACCTGCAATTGAATGCCGGCGAAGAGGTTTTTCGAACAACAACTCTCAATGAACTATTCGAATATTCGCGCCCCGACGGCCCGACCGCGATTGACCTTGCCGGTGGTAACAGTAACGTCCTCCAGTGGCAGGCGGATGGGAGTCTTACTCCTACTCTCACTTTTTCTGTCACACCGGCTGTTTACATCGCAAACCGTTCCGGCGACCACTTCCGGATACGTTTCAATTCAGTCACGGGAGTCGCAAAAATTGATAAATGGGAATCTGTGACCAACAAGTGGCAAGAAGACCGGAGGGATTGGGTATGGTCAACCGAAATTTAAGAGAATCGACTGGCGAGCAAGGGTTTTCCCTCATCGAAACCCTTGCCGCGTTGGTGATCATGTCAATCGTGTCAATGGCTGTCATAGCCATGTTTACGCAGAGCCTCTCGCTGAATGCAACAGGGCGTGATTACCAAACCATCAGCGCATCTGCGAGGGACGAACTCGAAGCGTTGATGGCGCTTCCTTTCACCCACACCAATCTCGACGCCGGGTCGTACAGTGATTCTCCCGGGGACGGCGTCGTCCGTTCGTGGGACATCATGGACATCGCGATAAATACGGCCACCGCCGGGAGCGAAACTCTGCTGCGCCAGGCTCTACGACAACCCGCAGCAACCGGAAGCAACGTCAACATGAAACGCATCACCTTGACCGTTTCCACGGATTCGATTCTCGGCCTCGGTGAACGTACCGTGACGATCGAATCTTACAAGCGCGAGGACTGACAGGAGCAAAGCATGAGACTTACCAAATCCTCCCCTCGCCCCTCTTTTTTGGGATCATCAAAAAGGCAGAGAGGAATGAGCCTTGTCGAGGTGTTGGTGGCTTTGTCCATCACCGCTCTGATTTTTGTAGGCTTCCTCAACGTGTTTGACACGACGAGCCGTCTGAGCAAAGCGCAGATGTCGATTGCCGACATGACAGAGAGCATGCGCTTCGGAATCGCCGAACTTGAGCGTGTAACCCGGATGTCCGGCAGCGGTGGGCTGCCGCTCGTTACAGCGGAGACCAACTCTACGTTGTCGCAGCTGGCAATCGTCGTCACAGACAACCGGCAGAACATCGACACGATGCCAGAGCACTTTCAGTTTCAGCCCACCCCGGCGCCGATCCTCAACTCCGACATCATTACCTTCAGAGGTGTGATCACCTCCCCGCTCTATGACCTGTCAGGCGATCCCGTGAATCCATCGGTTGTAGACCTCGGTAGTGGCAACTACTCAGTCACGATCCAGAAAACATCACCGACGAACAATCAGGGTCAGCCGGCGGTGACCAAGCTCATCGGCACAGCATTTGTGGTGGCGCAGATTGGGAGTTTCCCCTACAGCACATCTTCAGGCCAGAGCCGGGTCTACGGTCGTTCGAGCATCGGCGTCGTCTATCAGGATGTGGACAAGAACGACGGGAATCCAACCTTTCAGGTCTTTTTCACCAGTAACAAAACCACTCTGTCGCGTACTGACGGTTCAGACTTCGACACCACCGAAACCATCGAACTCAATCCAAACGACGCCTTTTCGATCGAGACACCCATGGCAGTTACTGCTGGATTCGCAGACAAGGTGACGTACTACGTCGGCCTCAACCCGACGGGCCAACCCTCCCTCTACCGCTTCAGCGAAGGCAGTATGGGCCCAGAGGAAATTGTCCCCAATGTAGCCGATCTGCAGATCGCTCTCGGCCTGGATCTCAACGGTGATGGGTTCGTCTTTGAAAACGGATTCGCTCCGAATGACGACGAGTGGTTCTACAACCAGACGGGCGACAACGATCCTACAGGAGCGCAATTCCTCGCTCTTCGTGAAATGCGCTTTTCTCTCGTGGGACGAGGTAATTCG
>JAAESQ010000009.1 GCA_024229275.1 bacterium
CCTGGATCTGGTCTTGCCTCATTACCCGCAGAATCCCATTCTGTTGGACCTTGCTCTCCGGCAACGTTCCAGAGCGGCGATTTTCTTCGGCAGGGCCCGTTACCCTGAATCCGCGGTCCAGCAAGTCCGGGACCTTTATGACGGTGCATTGGTTTATACCGACGACAATCTCGCAACGCTGCTTAGAGCCCTATCGGCGCTCGGTTTGGAGAAGAACACCATAACGGTGATAGCCGGCGACCACGGTGAGGCGCTGGGCGATCATGGATTGTATTTCACCCACGATTTCACCCTCTACGACGAGGTGCTGCGAGTGCCCTTCGTCTTGCGCCTGCCCGGCCGTATCCCGGCCGGTACCGTCGTCCATCAACAGGTACGCCTCATGGACATCGCTCCCACATTGCTGGAACTGACCGACCTAGCTATACCCGAAGACATGGAAGGAATGAGCTTGGTGCCCCTTCTCGAGGAAAGAAGCCTCCCCTTTCTGCCCGCCTTTGCCGAAAGCGCTCCCAAGCGGCCGCTTTTTTCCGGACAGCCTCGGGTCTACTACGAAGGAAACAAAGGTAAGTGGCGCATGGTGCGTGACGAACGATGGAAGCTCATTCTCATTCCCCACCCGGATGGAGATATCTTCGAGCTTTACGATCTGGTTTCCGATCCCGGCGAGACCCGAAACCTCTATGAAGAGCTTCCCGGTGAGGCGGGAAAGCTCTGGCCGGTTCTTAGAGAGTGGTTACGTAAGGATCCCGAAAGAGATACAAACCGGACCGCCGAGGAAACTCGAGCCCTCGACGAGCTCGACCCCGCCACCCGCCAACAATTGGAAGTGTTGGGATATATCCACTGAAGGGTACTGTCAAGTTAACGGTTGTTGAAGCGAGCGGCTGCCCTGTCAGCTGTTGCCCTTTTCATGCATCAGGCACACGTTGCCGCGTGCCAAACCAGGAAGGCTCGACCTCGTAGCTCTCGATGATTAGCTGCTCGCAACAAATGCCGTCCGACGCGGAAGAGATTCTGAATGACTCCATGGACCGATAAGAATCGTTGCGCCTGACCAGGGGACTTGAATCGTCGCATTTGTCGCTCGCGTTGCCGAGTCGGTTGGTGGGAGACTTCCGCCCGATTGTTCTCGTATTGCTCGGTGATGTGAATGACGGAAGGCATGACGCTCCGGTGAGCTGCGGAATAACTCCTCAGCTTGTCGGTGACCAACCGCCAGGGCAGGCTACCCTGCCCCTTCAACAGCTTACGGAAAAAGCGCTTCGCCGCACGCTGGTCGCGACGCGACTGAACCAGGATATCGATCACGTCACCATCTTGATCGACGGCACGCCAGAGATACTGCCGTTGACCCTGGATAGTGACGAACACCTCATCCAAGTACCACGTGTCGCCCAGGCGACCCTGGCGCCGCTTGAGGGCCCGGGCGTAGTCGGGACCGAACTTCAGGCACCACTGGCGGATGGCTTCATACGAAACCGTGACGCCGCGTTGCGCGAGGAGGTCCTCAACGTCTCTAAAGCTGAGACAGAAGCG
>JAAESQ010000010.1 GCA_024229275.1 bacterium
AGACGGGCGCCCTCGATATTGCACAACAGCGAGATCTGCTCGTTGCAGCTTTCAACCTCAAGGCGTTGTCTGCGGATAATTGCGAATCCCAATTCGTCGTCCGCTGGGATGACCTCGACCTCGCGGCGGTTGTACTGCACGACATGGCGGCTTTTCGCCTCTGCAAGCCTGAGGCGTCCAACTTCTCGCAATAGTTCGAGGCTTTCCTGAAATGGCTGTCTGCTAAATCCACTGCCACCCGGGTCATCCCAGGCGCGCTGAACACGAGGATATGAGAGCTTCTTTCGGCTTCTGATTCGCGCACGATGGAGGCGAGTGTTGCGGCAGAGCCCGGAAGAGTCGATCTCCATTTTGAATACGAACGCTCTCCGACAACGGTTTTCGTTCAGCGAAATCCAGTCCTCCGAGAGTCTTCGAGGCAACATCGGCAGTGTGAGCCCAGGAAGGTAAAAGCTCGACCCGCGCCGCAACGCTTCTTCAAAAAGCGCCGATCCAGGTCGGACAAACGCCGCAGCGTCGGCAAGTGCATACCACACGATGTAATCTCGATTGTTTCTTTCGATGAACAATGCTTGGTCTAGGTCGCGCGAATCTCGGTTGTCAATCGTGACGAATGGAAGGTGATCGAGGTCCTCAAGGTCTGGGTCGCTGAGCATAGATTCGATGTCCAGCTCATGTGTTTCTCTGTGAACGGCATCTGGATAGAGGGGATCCAGACCGTGTTGTATGACGATTCGATAGAACTTGGCCTTGAGTGAGCCGGCCGGCGCAAGAACAATTCGCACCCGCGCACCAGCTGCGTCGGTTTCGACCGAAGCAGCTACTACATCGCCAGGGGTGGCTTCGCCCTGTAACGGCAATGGGGGTGCGCTGGGATCCTCAATCGCTTGTGCCGAAAGCTGACCCTCGATCGTCACGACCTCTGCGAGCATATGGAGGTTGTTGGCGCTCTTGCGCGATTCCAATGGTGGCATTGATGTGGATCCCTCTATCGTAGTTTCTGCGAAGCGGCCCGCGCTTCGTTATCCAGCTCAGCCAGGTCACCAATCAGAGAAGCTCATACGCACTGCTGCCTTGAGCCTCTCTCGAGATTTCTGGCCTTGGACAATCATATGGTCTCCGTAGAGCAGCTGAGGGCTCGGGCCTTCAAAGTCACTGTCTGTCGTCGCGGTCGTGATGATTGGGCGCAACTCGAAGTCGGCAAAAACCGAGGTGAGCTTTTCGACAAAATCACTCTGGTTGTCGTTCGGCCGACACCTCAGTGTGACTTCAACTTGGGAGTAGAACTCGCTAAGGTCATGCCCTTTGGGACGGAGATACTCTCGCCAAAGTGTAACTCGATAGTCGTCGATCATGTGGTTTGGGATGAGATTGTCTTCTGAGAGTCGATCCAGAAGGTTGTCGACGATGAGATCACGTTCAACGAGACCGAGAGAGTTGATCTCACCTAACGCCTGGCGTAGGCCGACGACACCAACGCGATGAAGGCCGACCAAGACTTGCGTAACACCGTAACTCCCACAGGGCATAGATTCCTCTCACTCATCATACTTGGCTCACAGGGATTGGTTCGAGTGGGTGCCAGGCTGATCAGCTGTTGCTACTACTCTTACTGGGAGGGGCATTCGCAAGTAGACTGCTGACGTGGCATTCCTCAAGTGTGGTCCGTTATCGGCACGCGGCACCAGCGGCAGTTGGCTCTTCCGAGATGTCGTTGTCAAACTCTCGCCGGGGCGACTGTGTGTGCTTGAGGGTGCGTCAGGAAGTGGAAAGTCAACCCTCCTTCGCCAACTCGTAGGGCTTGAGGCCAATTTGGGAATCTCTAGGTCGCTTGCAAATGAGTACTTCGATGAACCAGCGCGGATGGCGTGTTGGCGTGCCCGCGTGACTCTACTGCCTCAGGAAGCTCCGGTTCTCCCAGGAACGGTCGCCCAGAACCTGAGGTTTCCGTTTGAGCAGCGCCAGGGTTGCAGTCATAGCTTTGACTCGGGCAGGGCGCGAGAGCTGCTCGATCAGGTGGGGTTGAGGGAAATTGACCTGGATCGAGAAATTGGCAAGTTGTCTGGAGGTGAGCGGCATAGACTGGCACTCGTTCGCGGACTTCTCTGGGATCCACCAGTGTTAGTTGCGGACGAGCCTTTGGCCGGACTCGACTCAGAAAGCGCTAGGGTGTGCTTCGAGTTGCTTGCATCTCGGGTTCGGCGACCAGGACATGCCGGACTGGTCGTGCTTCATCACCGTGAGTTAGGACAGCAAGCCGACGAACGATGGCTTCTTGATCAAGGTCGATTGGAAATGCCATGAATGGGGGCGTTATCGAACTGGGTCCGACTCAGCTCGGAATCGCAACACTGTTGGTGGTTGCAGCCGGGGGAGTTTCAGTTCTTCTGCGATTGCAGGTTGAACGGCGTTTGGCGGTCGCGGCGGTGCGGAGTGTGATTCAGCTTGGCCTCATCGGGTTTGTCTTGGAGGAGATTTTCGCTCTGAGTCGGCCCTCTCTTGTCGTGGCTCTTGTTCTTGCGATGACGGTGTTTGCTGGTCGAGAGGCAGCGACGCGTTCATCGAGGTCTTACCCGTGGATCTTCTTCGATGCGTGGCTTGCGATGACGGTGTCTTGTTTGGTTGTTGGGGGCGTGGTCACCCAACTGATTGTTGGGGTTCGTCCGTGGTTCGATCCCCAGTACGTCATACCCCTGCTCGGTATGATTCTGGGGAATTCACTCACCGGGATCTCGCTCTGTCTTGATCGTTTATTGGAACACTTCGCCTCGAGAGCGGATGAAGTCGAATTGAGGCTTGCCTTTGGCGCAACTCGTGAGGAGGCTGTGCGTGAGCCGGTCAACAGTGCGGTGCGCACTGGACTCATCCCAATCATCAACTCTATGGCTGCTGCAGGTCTGGTGTCGCTCCCCGGAATGATGACCGGTCAGATTCTGGCCGGTTCAGCGCCCCTCCAGGCTGTGGCCTATCAGATTGTGGTGATGTTCATGATCGCTGCTGCAGCAGCAACTGGATCGATGATAGTTGCCCTCATTGCTGTCCGTCGGTTGGTTGGAATCGACGGCGTTTTGAAGTTGTCGAGCATCTCAAACCAGTAGATCACCACACAATAATGCGTGCCGATGGTCGATGGTATATAGTTACGCGGCACGACGCGACGTGCTGATGTCTCGTGGAGTTTCAGTATGGAGATTGGTGTCGCGTCGGCAATCCTCAGGAATGGACGATTACATGGCGAAATATACTGCAGCGTTTCTGGTTGTTTTTCTGCTCCTCGCGAGCATGGCTGTCGAGGCTCAAACTCAGCAGGACACGGTTGTATTGACGGTCAATGGAGATCCTGTCTATGCAGCGGATATCACTTTTCTCTTGCAGAACCTCGCTGCACAGGTAGCACAGGCGACTCAGCGGGGTGGCCAGGAACCGGATCGTGACAAGATGGTCCAAGCGGCCATGGCTCAGGCGGTGAATAACAGATTGCTCGTACAGGAGGCGCTGCGCGTTGGGTTGACTTCGAACCAGCAAGCAGTAGCTACCATGCTCGAGGAAATGACCCAGGCCATGGGTGGGAAAGCAAAACTCGAGGCAAATCTTGCCGCTGGAGGACTGTCTATGCAGGATCTCGAGCGAACAATGCGTGAAACAGACTTGGTGCAGCAGTTGGTAAATACTAAGCTCGCTCCAGATCTGTCAGTCACCGAAGAAGAAATCAAGGCATTTTACGACAGCAGGCCTGATGACTTTCGTACGCCGGCAGCGGTTAGCGCTCGCCACATTCTCTTCCGTGCAGAAGCGGACACTCCCGAAGGAGAGTTGGCAGGCCTTCGTGCGCAGGCAGAGGCGGCGCGAAAACGAGCGATCGATGGTGAGGATTTTGCGACTCTTGCCGGTGAGCTTTCTCAGGGTCCAACTGCTTCGCGAGGCGGCGATCTGGGCTTTTTCACTAAGGAACAGATGGTTGAGCCCTTTGCCAGCGCAGCCTTCGCTCTCAAACCAGGAGAGATCTCACCAGTAGTAAGAACCACGTTCGGATTCCATGTCGTCAAGGCTGAGGAACGGCGGGCCGAGGGTGTGCGATCTCTCGCCGAGGTTCGAGACAGTATTAGCGCCTACCTGCTGGATGGAAAGGTCGCTCCCTTGCTGGACGAACTCATCAAGAAGCTGGTCGAGGGTGCCGATATCGTTCAAGTGCCACCGCCAGGACAGGCGCCAGCGCAGCAGTAGCAGGCCACACTCAGCGAAATCCGAGAAGAGAGTTGAGTGGAAGGTGTGCCCTGAAATTGGGGGATGCCTTCCTCTTTTCTTCGACTATTTAGTGCTTCTCTTCTGGTTCTTCAGTGCTCTCAGTTTGAAATTCAACGGCTGCAATCTCGTCGGCGATTTCCGACAAGCTTGAGGGCACCCCGCGCTGATCCTCCGGGAGAGCCCACTTCTTGATTTTGACGGTCTCCTTCATGTGCTCGATCACGTGTAGGCTGATCTCTCGAGTGAGGGACTCCAACTCTTCGAGTCCTGGGCCTTCGAATAATTGGTCAAGCACTGCGGAGGCAGTGGCTTGAACAGCTTGGGTACCGTCATCACTGTCCAAGGTAGCGCTGATCGTTTCGAGAGTGGTGTCAAGGAGGATCCGGCCGATTCCGGTGACAATGGGTCTGAGCACGGCTTCCGGGAGGGGGACCGCACGCAAAGCCTCTGTTTGGGCGACGGCGGTTTCGAGGTTGAT
>JAAESQ010000011.1 GCA_024229275.1 bacterium
CCTACCGAGCGGACAACGATTCTTGAAGAGGAGTCACGCTTGACCAGAGTTTTCACATCCGACATTCGTGACGAGATTCATAGCTACCCAGATCCATTTCCGGTTGGAGTTCTGAAACGAGTAGACAGACCAACTACTCTCATCAATGACCACGAAGTCTCTCGCGTAGATGAACGTGATGGTGGATTTCAGCGTGCAGGCCGCGCAGAATACGGGCGAAAACTCCAGAAGGAGTACCGCCGTTTCATGGAGAAATATCCGCTATCCGGCGCACTTCTGGACATGTCGAGAACTCTCTCCCCTGTCGTCGATGGAATCGTGAACGACTCCAAAGCGCCTTTACCGGAGGACCCGAAAGACATCGCGCGACATATCAAGGAAACGGCCTATTTCCTTCGAGCAGATATGGTTGGCATATGCGAGCTGCCCCAATATGCAGTCTTCTCTCACAGCAGGTGGGACGGGAATCCCATCGAACTTGATCACAAATATGCTATCGGTATTCTCATCGACCAAGACTGGAAGACAGCGGCTGCTTTTACCGGCAGTGATTGGATAAGCAATTCAATGAGTTTCTTGTCCTACTCTACCTCTGGTTTTATAGCATGCATATTAGCCGACTATATTCGGCGCATGGGCTATCCTGCTCGTGCACATCATGCCATGAATTATCAAGTTGTTTTACCACCAATTCTTCTGTGGGCAGGTCTCGGTGAAATGTGTCGAATGGGAGACTGTGTTCTCAATCCATTTCTTGGCCCACGTTTCAAAGCCGCTGTCGTCACAACTGATTTGCCATTGGCGATCGATAAACCGATCGATTTCGGTCTTCAGGACTTCTGTGAAAAGTGCGGCAAATGCGCGCGCGAATGTCCATCCCAGGCCATCTCGTACGGTGGCAAAGAGATGTACAACGGATATGAAAGATGGCCAGTCGACGTCAAGTCCTGCACGAGCATGAGAGTGGGTAACAACCACGGGTCCGGCTGCGGAACGTGTATCAAGGTCTGTCCCTGGAACAAACCCTATACCCCATTCCACAGATTCGTGAACTGGATGTTGAGGAACTATCCAAGCTCCCGAAAGATGGCCATAAACGCCGACGATTGGTTCGGCTATGGAAAGCCCGACCCCGACCGCAAATGGTGGCTTGACATGGAAGAAGTTGACGGAGAGCTGCGTGCAGTTCCACCGCAGAAGGACAAGGCAGGCTGACTCGAAGCCACCTGCCTACAGCCCTCTACACTCCCTACAGCCAGTCGAGTTCCTGAGTGACCTACTTACTTCAGGTATCGAGTCAGCTGGGCCTTAAAACTTGACGAGATAGTCCTTCGCCTCGAGACAGACACTGAATGCCTTCTTGAAGTTCTCGATCTGCTCTTTGGTCGTTGTTTGCGCTTGCTGACTCTGCTGGTCGATCTGCTGCTTGGCGTCCTGCTGAGCTCTGCGCGCTCCACGACGACCGGCTATCAACCCTGCTGCGGCCCCGTATGCGGCGCCTTTGCCGGCATCGTCATTCGCGATCTCGCCGATCAAAGCTCCCATTGCGGCTCCACCGATTGCACCCCTCGCTCCGGCACCCTGACCTGCCTGATCGACCTGTTGCTTGGCGGCATCAGTTTGCTGCTTCTGTGCCTCCGCCTGCTTCACGAGATTGAAAGGGTCTAACCCACTAGTCTCGTTCGCCCAGCTGTAGCACGTCGCCTCATCTTGTGACTGCTGTTCGGCGTTCTGACCTTCAGTCGGGAAAACGTAGACCTCCATCGTCGCCGCCAGAGTCTTTGGCGCGCTCGTCTGAGCGCTCGCAGGCTGACCTATCAAGCCAACTCCGAGCAGCACGATCGCAGTAATCAAAATCATCCTTTTCATTTCGACCCCCCTACTCGCCCTGATCAAGAGGCGTGCACGCCCCGAACACCGACACCGTCAGGTCTTCTCGGGCAACCGCAACCGAGACCATTCCGGTCCGTTCGACGATGACGAAGCTGAACGCCCGACCATTCTCGACACCCTGCAATAGGACCAGTCCACCGGAACGCTCAAGGTATCTGATCGGCGTTGAGCGGTTTTCTCCACTAGCTTGTGTGGTGCTGAGCGTTTTTGCTCCGAAATCGATCTCAATAAACTGCGGAACGTTCCAGTTCCACGGCGGACCGATTTCACAATCGCCCACAACGTCGCATATCGTCGCCTGCACCGCCGTGCACAGGACAGCATCAGATCCCGAAAGATCGTCGGCCACCACCGGACCTGCGACGACCACTGCTGCAACGACAAGGATTGCTCTCATCATTCTGAACGTCATATTGGAGTTCCTCCACTTCTGAGTTTTGCCGGGCTACCTAGGTATTGTTGCCTATCTTCACCGCAAACAACAGGGGGCATTTCACCATTTCCAGTCTCCCATCAGACGACTCCGGCTTTCTCGGCCTGGAAATGATGAATTCGAATTCATCTGCTGTTGACTAATATTGAAAATACTGACATATTTTCAATGATGAAGTTCTGGAGGTCACCCCGTGAGCAGACCTTATGAAATGACCGACCTTGCCCAAATCGAAGCTCTCACTTCTCCGATTCGCGGAGAAATCGTCGATCTCGTCGATCTCTTGGGAGCCTCTTCCATCGCCGAGATCGCAGCTGTCATGGGACGACCTGTCGACTCGCTCTACTATCACGTTCGCAAGCTGCTCGAAGTCGGACTCTTGGTCGAAACGGAGAAGAGGAAAGCCGTGCGGCAGACAGAATCTGTGTACGACGTCCCAGGGCGACCGATGCACGTCGAATACAAAGCTACTCAAATCGACTTCGTGCACGCCCTGATCCGGAGCATCTCCGGCATGCTGCGACTGGCGGGGCGCGACTTCAATGCGGCTTTCGAGAAACGTCTGATTCGTGATTCAGGACAAGGACGCAACGTCATCCACTCTCGTGCTCTCGGCTGGTTCACAGACCAAGAGATCGCGCAGATCCGCGCTCAGATTCAGGAAACCATCGCGGGTTTTCGCTCGAGCACAAAATGCCGCACGAAGGGCAGTCACCTCTATGCGCTGACCACCATCCTCGTTCCCCTCGAGGAGAAAGGCATCAGTTCAAATGATGAGCAGCGCTAGCCCCTATTCCTTTCCATTGCCGTCATCAACACACAAGGAGAGTACATGCGTATCCGAATCCTGAGCACTAGAGCTGGTGTATCAGCAGCACTCGCCGGCATTCTCGTATTTGCTTTGACTTCATGCACAAGTCCAGATCCACACGCAGTGGAGATTGACCGCCTTGCCAGATCTCTTCACGATGCAGGAGAGTTCGACGGAGTCATCCTCGTGGCAGAAGCCGGCAAGGTCATCTACAGGGAGGCGTTCGGCACGTCAGACTGCGAGAGTGGCGAAGAACATTCGCCCAACACCATCTTCGATCTTGCGTCCATCACGAAGCCATTCACAGCTACTGCAGTGCTCATGCTCGTGGAAGAGGGCAA
>JAAESQ010000012.1 GCA_024229275.1 bacterium
CCATTCTCGGCAGGACCACAACGGCGTAGACGATACAGAGCACTAGAGCCGATAGGTTGAGGGTGCGTCGATTCATGACAGCCCCAGCCGTTTCTTGACCTCGGCGATCGCTCTGGTGGCATCACGGTCTCCAGCCAAAACTCTCAGGCTGCTCTCCACAGAAACCAACACCTCCTCGACCTGGCCCATGACGAGTCGATCGCCGTCAAATCCGAGGCGCCGGAGTGGCCCTGTGCTTGCCGCATGGGCGAGCAGCTCTCCGACATATTCCGAGACAACTTCCTCTATTGTGTTGGCAAACTTCTCTCGCGGGATGGATTGTGGCGTCATGACCTCCCCCGATCCTGGTTTGTTGAGACATTCAAGGTCAGACTCGTTTCGGATTGGTGGTGCGACTCCTTTAGGAAGTGGAATGAAAGGTGCGTACCGCGACGGGCATCTACTAACACTCTGTTGTGCTACGCATGAGCTGTGTCCACTGTGTGCTGATTGGAGGTCAGCAGCGTCGACCCTATCGCCTAATCGACGTCCAGGCCGGCCATACAGTTTTCTTGATGTGCCAGAAGCCGACAGCAGCAGAGACTCGGCGATCCACCGGTCACCCCCGGCTCGATCGATGACCATCAATCCATTGACGGGGCAACCACCCAAGGCGATGATCCTCTCATGTCTCACGGATTCACTCCCCCTTCCATACAGCGACGGCGCTCGATCTGCACTGGGGTGTCGATCACCGCCGCTGAGAGATCGGGTCGCACACTGAGATCGGGGAGGTTAGAAGCCGCTAAAGCGGTTCAAATAGATGATGATGTGGGCGCACAGGCTCTTCATCACTCAGCAATCATACTCCATCAGGATGGTCTTCCAAGCGTGCAACCGAGTATTCGAGGCAACTTCAAACATCAGCAAGTAAGGATTCCAGGTTGGATAAATAGGCTGGAAGCCTGGTCGGATAACGGGTATTCCAGCACCACTCTCAGCTTCCATTACATCCCTTGCAGCACCCGATTACTTGCATCTATGGAATAACTCCAATGTAGGTGCCAGAACCTATTCGTTTTCTGCTACAAGGAGTTGCCCTGTACAACATCAAAGAGGTACCAGCTGCTACTATGCAGCGCCATGTTACGAACCGGCGACCGTGTCTGCCACCGATTCAACAAAGCCCTCGGCCCGGGAGTGGTCGTGGAGGCCGATGCTCATGTAATTGTCGTCGCTTTTCCGGATGCCGAAGAGACGCTGAGCTTTGCTGGATCCACCGACGCTCTAACGCCGCTAGTGATTGCTCCCGG
>JAAESQ010000013.1 GCA_024229275.1 bacterium
AAGTCTCAAATGGTAACTCTCTGCACCGCTGAATCTTCTGTCTGAAAGGGACTCGCTATGCGCGTATCGGTCATCCTGGGGCTCTTTGTTCCGTTATCCGTTTTCGGACTCAGTGCATCATGCACTGAGGCAGCAGAGAATGCTACTTTCTTTAGCGTAACCGGTGACGTTACAGTCAGCGTTGACGCAGCCACGGCCAGTATGCTCAAGATTCGTAACCGGATTCCGGCGATCACGATTACTTCGGCCCCCTCATCAATCAAGAAATTGGGCCAGAGCTACAGTGTTAACCTGTTTTTCTCCAGTGACTTTGATCCGAAGCCTGGGACGTATCCAGTCGCATTCAGTTACCGGTCTCAACCCAACACTTTGGGTGGCTCGTTTCTGAAACGTGGGAGCATGTTCTCTCATGACACGAAGGGCACAGCCGAATTTGTCGAGTTTGGAGAGCAGGTCAAAGTCCGCTTCGAGTTCCAGGTTTCCGATAGAAGCGAGGGCAGCGAGGAACGAAAGACCGTAACGGTGAAGGGCGAAGCTGTCTGTGAACGAGCCGACATCTTCTGATCCAGAGGGTGCTATCCCGAGGGGTCGTTGGGTCAGGCAACCAAATGAACCGCTAAGAACGCTAAGCTCGCCAAGAAGGACGCGAAGAGGAATTGAAGGGGCGGTTCTTCGAACCGCATGGCATCAGATGACGAAAAGTCACGGTGCGCAAATCAGAGGACTCGGGGCCCAAGAGATGCCTGTCTTTTCAGAACGATAACCGGTATCTCATAGCGACAGACCTCTTCTCTGTCCGGCAATGTGTAATTCGTGAGGCGTTCATTGGCTCTGCGGACGACCATGTCCCGATACCAAAGACGTGGTGTGCATATTCCTCGAAGCTGGAATCTTCCAAAAGCGCATAATCCGGCTGTCTCGGATGCAGCCACTGCCACCGCCCCTGACCCCCCAAACACCACCGCAAGCGCGAGTGCCGAAAAACAGCGTCCTCCGCCGTGCAACTCCGAGACATCCGATTTCGTATTCTCAGAAAGGAAAGTGATCATCGCGAATCTCGCTATCTGCGGCAAGTGAGTTGAGGATCTTCAGATCGGGAGGGCTTGTTCATGAGAACTCAGGAGCCGCGGACTCACCGCATTGGGATGGCGGGGCGAATCATTGTTTTTACGGCGCTCACCATTGCTTCTTCTGTTGTGACGCAGCAGTCTTCTTTGGCCCAAAGCCCTGAGAGTGAGCGCGGTTCTGTTGAGCTGCGTATCAGCCAGGCGACCGGACGTGCGCCGGTACAAAGAGTCTTTCTAGAGAACGAACGGACTCAGGAGGTGATTGTCGTTGACTTGGAGCCGGAGATCGAAGAATACAGTGTTTCGGTGTCTCCAGGCTCCTACCAGGTTTACGGTTGGCGTAGAGACTTCAGCGAGATGGTTGCGCACACCGAGACAAGCGTGGATCCGTCGAGTCTTTCCCACAATCTTGCGCTAGTGGAGGTTGATGCAAGCGAAACTGTCGACAATGTCGTCGTAGACGACTGGCATTTTCCGATTGAACAGTTGATGGTAGTGGACGGCAGACTCATCGACGGTACTGGCGCCGATCCACTAGAGCATGCGCGGATGGTCGTCTGGGACGGCAACATCATGGCGGTCGGACCGGTGAACGAACTCAGTGTGCTGGCGCCCTCTCGCCATTTCGGTATGCCTGGGGCCACGATCCTACCTGGGTTCGTCAACGCCCATGTCCACAACAGCTACAACTCCGGGATTCTTGCAGCATGGACCCGCGCTGGGGTCACCACCGTACGCGACCTAGGGGCTCCGTCGGACCTGGCCTGGTACTCAGCACGGACCCGTTTTGAAGGACAACCTCGCTACCCCCGTATTCTCGCTTCCGGACCATTGGTCACCTGCCCTAACGGATATCCCATCGCCGGCAACGGCTTTCCCTCCTGGACGGTAGCTTCTCCGGCCGAGGCGAGATCGTCAGTGAATGCCCTTATCGATCGCGGGGCGAACGTGATCAAGATAGTGATTGAGTCCGGTGTGGCAAACGTGCTCTCCCTCGACCTCGCCACGGTCATTGTGGAAACCGCCCACGCTCGGGACATACCGGTTTCAGTTCACCTTGTCAGGTTGAACGACCTGTTGACGGCTCTGGATGCCGGAGTCGACGACATCGCCCACATGGTGGTTGACAGAGTCTCTGATGATGTCATTGAACGCATGGTTGCAGACGGTGTCGCTTGGGTGCCGACTCTCGCTGTGCTCGGGCTGTCGCCAGCCAACAGCAATCTGCGGCGATTCGTCGAGGCAAGTGGCATCGTTGCCATGGGGAACGATGGAGGATACCTGTCAGTCCCGGTTGTGGGCATGCCTTTGCCTGAGATGGAGGCAATGGTCGAAGCGGGACTGACGCCCCTGCAGGCCGTCATTGCGGCCACTCGGGATAGCGCCCGAGTTTGCCGCGTCGATCATCTCGTGGGAACGCTGGAATTTGGGAAGCGGGCTGACGCACTGGTAGTGAATGGCGATCCTCTCATCGACATGTGGACTTTGGAAGAGGTGCATCTGGTCCTTCACGACGGTGTGGTTGTTCATCATGTGCCTCCTCGTCCACAGTCCCCTGGTCGGCGATTTCGCAAGCGAGCCACCAGGCTTCCTGGTAACGGAACACCCTCGCCTACGAGAGTTGGGGTGCGGACAGTCGAACGCTGACGATTGTGGCCGCATCCTAGGTGCTGGGAGGCTCGGGTCACCACCAACGATAGCGCATAGTCACTTCGTGAACTCCAGCCGGTATCGGAACGGCTCGGAAGGCGAGGTCGGCGCGGAGAATAGGTGCTGGTCTCCCGTCAACCGTGGCTCGCCAACCGGGAACGTAGCAATCGGAGACGATCAGAAATCCTCCGTGACCAAAGGTTTGGATCCGTAGCTCGTCGCCACTGTCCTCGATGATGTTCGCGACACCGTTGCCACCCACCCCGCCTTGGTTGACAGGCCCCAGCTCGGCCACGGAAATGCCGGCGTTTTCGATTTCGCTGTTCTCAACCAAGGCGACGTGAGCAAATAGACTGTCGGGGGCACGAGAGAGCACAGCGATGAACCCTTGGTCGTCGGTGTACGGCAGAAGCGAGGAAACGACTCGTGCCCTTGGTTGAGCCAGGCGATTGCGGTAGACGAGCTGTGGCCGCGATCCCAGTGACTGTAGGGCTGCCAGCATTTGGACGTTGCGACCCTCGAGGCGTTCGAAGGTGACGAGGTGCGTGACACCAGAGGCGCCGAGCAGCATCAGACGCTCACGCACTGGCGCGCTTTCTACGATCACCCGTAGACGAGTGTATGGCAAGGGCGCCAGCATCGGAGTGTCAGCGTTGAAGCTGGTGGCAATGCCCCAGGAGGCTGCTGTATAGCCCAGCAGCAGCTTTCGTTCCCAAAGACATGCTTCCTGTGCTTTCAGCTTCTTGACGAGATCTGTTTCAGCAGCCGGTGGGCGCTGGCTCCATAACCGCCCGTGACCGGCCGGGTCCTTGTGGACGATCTCTACGGCGGGCGGTGGTGTCTGGTATGGCTCGCTGTTGGTCAGGGGTGCCAGGTCTCGGTTGACGAGCAGGAGGTCGAGGGTCAACAGAGCAGCGAGTGCCGCGGCGACGCGGTTGCCCTTGAGCCGAGGAGCGACCAGGAGCAGAATGAGGACTGCCAGCACTGGTGCCGCGGCGCGGAGGCACTGATTGACGAGGTGGAGGCGGAGTGTATGTCTTAGGCCGGCATCGACGGTCGTCCCCTCAGAGGTGACCAGACTGTCGAGCCAGCCGTTGCCTGCCAGAAGTGTGGCCACGACAACGGCGGCAAGCAATCCGAGGGTAGAGGCGAAGACGGCGACGGATCTCGAGTCCGGTCGACTGGTTTTGAGCCGCCTGAACATCGCGTCGGCACCGATGCCGGCAAGCAGGGCAAACGGTAGCATGGCAGGCAAAGCCCACTTAACCGGGAAGCGAAGGCCATTGAACAGCGGCATTTCGGCAAGCAGCGGGTAGAGTGGTCCGTGGCTGCCGACGGCGAGAGCTGCGAAAACTGCCAGTAGAGCGAGCAGGAACCAGCGTCGACGATCACTGCCCAGCAGCAGGGCGACGGCGACCAGGGCTATGGCGATACCGCCGACGTAGAAGCCGGAAAACAGGCTGAAGCCCTTCTCCGGGACAAGCGCGTGAGCCCAATAGCTGTAGAGCCCGGGTTGCTCGGGGTCGGCGAATGGAGTGGGTAGGATGAGGCCGAGACTCATTGTGGGGTGCAGTGACCAATACATCACACCTTCAGGTCGCAAGCCGAGACCGCGAAAGCTGTGCGGCAGGTAGCGTGTGACTGCGACCAGGAACGGCGATGTCAGGGCGATCCCGGCAACAGTCGCTGCAAAGGTGGTCATTGTCGGTCCTCGCAGTGGCGAACGTGGTCTTTCAGTCCACATAGCGAGGCTGACCATGGCGACCAGGAGCGCTCCAGCCAAGAGCGAGAAAGGTTCGCCTATGGAGAGCATCATGGCAACTACGGCCACGAGGGCGACGGTGTCTCGTGGCTGTCTTTCGGGACTGGTTGTTCGCTGCCAGGTCAGGGCGAACCAGGGGAGCCAGGCTGCGCTCCACGACAGGTTGGGAAAGGCAGTTGCGGCAACCGCGACACCGTTAAATCCATAGATCCAGCCGGCCATCCAAGCGCTGTAAGTCCCCAGTCGCCACTCCCGGGCCAGGGACCAGGCACCAAAGGTTGCCAGCAACAGATGGGCAAAGGTCAGAAGCGTGAGACCGCGCTCCGGACTGAGTACGGTGAAGACCAGGTTGGGCGGGTAAGCAGCTGCCTGTAGGGGATTGCCGAAAACCGGTAAGCCGTTGCCAATCAGTGAATTCCAGCCGATGGTGGAGTGCCGAAGAGCGTCGCTGAGGATCGCACGAAGGGGTTGGAAGGTTTGGTGGAGGTCGAGGGCGAAGAAGAACTTGCCGGTGAGTGCTTCCGGGAACGCGGCCATTAGCAGGCCAGCGGTGAGGCCGAGCACACCGAGGGAGAGCTTCCAGGTCTCGTGTTTCTGACCCTCTTGGTGCCTCGTTGTCACTGTCGCACAATACCACGCGTATAGAGGGTTCAGGACGTCGGCCAGAGATGTGCCCATGCCCGGAAATGAGATCTCTGAGCACCTTTGTTGCGCCCGTAGTCACACCTGTGAACCCACAAATGTAGCTCTGATTCGACCAAACCTCGAAGCCGAGACGAATCAGATCCGCAACGCCGTGACCCTGTCACCTATTCCGGTAGAATCGCTATCGTGCTATCTGCTTCTGAAGGGGAGACCAGAATGACCACTATGACATCGATTCGCCCGCTACTGCTTGTCTGCCTGATCGGAGTTATGGGAGCGACGACACTTTCAGCCGCTGGAACTGACCGAGAGATGGATCAGAAGATGGCTGCGATCTCGGCCGCGATCGAGAGTGATGTTGTGCTTTGGCGACGGGACATCCATCAGCATCCTGAACTTGGTAATCGTGAATTTCGCACCTCGGCTCTGGTCGCTCAGCATCTTCGCGACCTCGGCTTTGACGAGGTACGTACTGAAGTAGCTCACACTGGCGTTGTCGGAGTTTTGAAAGGCGGCAAACCGGGAGCGGTTGTTGCTCTCCGTGCGGATATGGACGCCTTACCAGTAACTGAAGAGGTCGAATTGCCCTTCGC
>JAAESQ010000014.1 GCA_024229275.1 bacterium
CTGAGTGCTCGCTCAACCAGGCCCCGCGCGGTCTTTCGTGCATCACGCGTCAGGTTCTCCGATTCAGAGGGATAGCGCTCGTCGGAACCCTTTGCTGGAGCTGACCAGCCTTCTTGGCGTAGGTACAGTGTTTGCGTCGGGAAGGCCAGTTCGACGCCGAGCTCTGACGCAAGACGCAGAATATCGACCGCCAACCGATGACGTTCCCTTAGCTCAGTGGCCCAGTCCGGGGTCTCGAAAAAGACATACACCAGTACCTCGAGGCCACTCCCACCGAACTCATTGAGGTAGACGTGGAAGTAGTCCTTACGTGTATACGGCTCGCTTCTGATGAGTTCCCGAATGCCCTCGCAGAATGCATCGACTTTCTCCGGTGGTGTGTCGTAGGCGACGCCCAGTTTTGTCTTCCACCGCCGGTATGACCGAGCGCCCAGGTTGTCGACAGAAGCGTTGATGAGGTTCGAATTCGGCAGCGTAATCAACGAATTGTAAAACGTCCGAATTCGGGTGGATCGAAAGCCAACTTCTTCGACGGTGCCCTCTACTGAGCCGATAACAACCCAGTCCCCGACATGAAAAGGACGATCAAGAAGCACTGTGATCGACCCAAAGAGGTTGCTCACAGTGTCTTTGGCGGCTAACGCAACTGCGAGACCGCCGATGCCGAGTCCTGTAATCAAGGCCGCGACGTCCGTGCCAAGATTCTGGGCTACGAAAACCAAGCCGATCGCGACAACGATAACCTTCACTGATTTCCGAATCAACGGGATGATCAGATCGTCGAAGCGGCTCTCTGTGTTTGCGGCGCGTGCGATGAAGATGTCCGCAACAAGATCTACCAATCGGTATGTGAATACGACCACAGCGACGGTACCGATAGCCTTGACGGCAGCGGCGTAAAGGCTGAGTACACCAACTGGCAAACCGAGCCAAATAATGCCGAGCCACCACACCAATACCATGAGGACGAGTGACCCTGGACGGATAGTTCTTACCAACAACTGACCGCTGACGAGCCGACCACGACGTTCGAGACCCTTGCGCGCGAGAATCTGCACTACCACCATGGATATGCGTTCGGCAACAACTCCGATCACGATAACTAGGATCAGACCAAGCCATTGCCATCCTTCCAGGAAAAGGATTGTTCGTGTCATCGTTGCAGGTAGGTGATCACGGATCAACATGGCGAGACTCACCCCGGCGGATGCCTCTTGGACGCCTTCGACCGCGTCACGGACTTTGACCGACTCATAAAGAGCCCCGAGACTTCGAACCGTTTGAGGCGTGAAGCGCCAAAAACCATCCGTTGAAGGGGCGATCACGATTTCTCCGTCTGTGGATCGCAAAAACACATACTCGTTGCCCTCGGGATCCGCCGGCAACTCTTCGAACTCTACCCGCCGTGTCCTGTCTATGACACGTTTGAGTTGGACAACCAGCTCCCGACCCTTGCTGCTTCTGGCTTCGTGTGGAATCTCGCCAAGATCGAGACACGAGACAGCGCGCTCGACATCCGGGCCGCCTTCAATATAGAACGCCTCGAGAAACGTGCGCATTGTTCCTCGAGCCGAACTCAAGTCGCTCGTCACACTCAGGTTCTGCGCCACTGCTGCAATGTCCGTATCTTGCGCTGCCGTGGGCAATACAACAGCGGTCAACCCAATGAGGCAGAATCCCATCAGTACTGCAACTCGTTTCATAGTTTTAGGTATCCCTTCCTCGATCCACAACCAGCTGAAAGCCAGACCGGGTTCTGATGCTCTAACCGCATGGTAGCACCGGCACAACGGTTGATTACTGAGTATTAGGTGAGTATTGTGCAATACTCGCCTGGCATCCCGCCTCGCCACGTCTACCAACCATTGTCATCTTGAGCAAAGCGAATTGGAGTCGAAAGATCTACCCTTCAAATCAGTAAAATACCGACAACTGTTCACCGTCAGATTGCTGAACTTCAACGGGAGATTCTTCGTCGCTTCGCTCCTCTGAATGACATTTTGAGAGTCTTGCACGTGGCTCGCTTATGGCAGGGACATCCTCTGCCGCTGCCATTGCGACGGTTCGGAAACGCAGAAACAAACACCGCCCCGCTTTCGCGGGGCGGCGCTA
The DNA here is from genome assembly GCA_024229275.1 of bacterium. Classification (GTDB taxonomy): domain Bacteria; phylum Acidobacteriota; class Thermoanaerobaculia; order Thermoanaerobaculales; family Sulfomarinibacteraceae; genus JAAESQ01. The sequence goes on from JAAESQ010000014.1 coordinate 2,113, forward strand.
TTTTCCGAAGACGGAGAAGCGAACCTACTCCACTTCCTCCTGCTCTTCTTTCACTACCGTTATGAACTTATGCACCATTTCCTCGGTCTTCTCCATCTCGTCACCACAAACGGGGCACAAGTAGCGCTCCTGGGTAGCTTTGTCCTTGGCCATGCTGAGACGAGTCCCATCTTCGGGGCAGCTCAACGCCACCCGTTCGGAGAGATGCCGGTGCAGACCCTCTTCCGCCCCGGTATGGAAGGCAAAGCTGTGCTCCTCATCAATATCGATCACGATAGGATCACCGTCCTCGTGACCCGAGAAGTTCCAGACGCCAGCTTCCCCTTCGCCTTTCTTGATGATGAAGACTTCGTGATCCTCGCCATGGAGTTCGCAATCCTCATCTGCGATGAGTTTCCGGACATGGACTCCATGCGGCTCACCCTTAAGCATCATCCGGTGCGCACCCTCTTCGTCACCATGAATGATTACGTGCTTTCGGATGCCATGGTGTTCACCGTCGCTCATCTTGTCGAGGTTCACATGGAGGCTACCGTCTCTTCGCTCGACCGTGATGACTCCATGTTCTCCGTCATCGATCGTTCGGACCTCGCCCTCTTCCAAATCATTAACACTGAGAACTTCCTTCTCGCCGTTGATCATGATTGTCATCTCTTCGCCCCCATCACTGAGGACTTCGAGGTTGATCGTCTCCTCATGGTCGCCTGCGAGTCCCATCAGCGCTCCGCCAACGAGCACTGCTACTGCCGCGACGAGGATCTGTAGTTTCGATCGCTTGCTCATGCTGTGTGCCTCCTCTATACCTGTTCGACAGCACCGCTGTCGTCGTCTGCCCATTCTGCAACACCCATACCAGCGTTACGAGCCGCGACTCGACCTCCATGCTTTGGCGAATCTCCCCAAATCGGGACATCACCTCCCCAAAACAGGATCACGCTCGCTCCTCTTCTGAAGGGCAACTCTCCACATCGAGCCCATGTTTTTGCAACCTGTAGAGAAATGCCTTGTAGCTCAGACCGAGCAATCGGGAAGCCCGCGCTCTGTTGCCGCGCGCTAAATCAAGCGCCTGCCTCAGCAACCCGTCCTCCATCTGATCCCAGTTCAATCCCCCAACCGGCAATTGCAAGGGACACTCTCCGACCTCGCTCTGTTGACGAATCTCAGACGGCAGATCAGCCAAACTGACCTGATTGTCCTCACTGAGCAGTACCAACCGTTCGATTGTGTTCTCTAGCTCGCGAACGTTGCCCGGCCATGAGTGGTCAATCAAACATTTCATCAAGGCCGGTCGTATCGACTCCACGTTCATCCCGTGGCGTTGATTCGCTCGTTCCAAGAAAGTTTGAGCCAGCAACGGTATGTCTTCACCTCGTTCCCGGAGCGACGGCAGCTCAATCGGCACAACGTTGAGGCGGTAGAACAGATCCTCTCTGAAGGAACCGGATTCCGACAGCTTACGGAGGTCCTGATTCGACGCCGCGACCACTCGCACGTCAATCTCTATCTCGCCTGAGCCTCCGAGGCGTGTGAGCCTCCGCTCTTGCAGAACCCGGAGCAAGGTCGCCTGAAGGGCGAGTGGCATCGAAGCGATCTCGTCGAGAAACAATGTTCCTCCATCAGCCTCTTCGAATCGCCCATGGCGCCGCCGGTGAGCTCCTGTGAAGGTTCCACGCTCGTGGCCGAAGAGTTCGCTTTCCATGAGCGACTCGGGAATTGCTGCACAGTTCACTGCAATGAAGGGCCCGTCTGATCTCCGGCTCACCCGGTGAAGAGTGCGAGCCACAAGCTCTTTGCCTGTTCCGGACTCGCCCCTTACGAGAACGGTGGCCTCTGAGGCGCCTACTTTCTTGATTGTGCGATACAGCCGCTGCATCGCAGGCGCCCGGCCAATCATTTCGCCGCTTCCCTCACTCGCCTCTACAGCTTCCTGGAGGCGGCGATTCTCGAGTTCAAGCTCACGAGTGCGCAATACCCTTTTCAACGCCAGTATCAGCGCATCGCGCTCGAAAGGCTTCGACAAGTAGTCGTCAGCTCCGGCCCGAATGGCCTCCACGGCGTGGGTAATCGAACCGTAAGCTGTCATCACGATAAATGCACACGGCCACGAGTTCTCACGAACTGAGGCCAGGAGATCACCACCAGTTTTGTCGGGTAGACGCCAGTCGCACAACACAACATCCGGAACCTGTTCCTGGATCAAAGCGAGTGCATCGTTGACCGTACCAGCAGTTTGCACCGCAAAGCCGCTTCTATCGAGGATCTCGCCGATGATCACACGCTGATCGGCTTCGTCCTCGACTACAAGGACACTCTTCCTGTCGCTCATCCCGGTTCCCCATTCTCGTCAGGAGAATCCTGCGAGAATCGTCTAAGTTGCATCGTAGCAACGGTTCCTCCGCCTTGTCTTTCATCGACCTCAAGCTCTCCTTGATGCATCCCCGAGATGAGTTGCCGCGACAAAAACAAACCCATCCCTGATCCGCCGATCTTGGTTGAGACATGAGGGGAGAACAGCCGAGCCTGGACCTCCTCTGACAGCCCCGGCCCGCGATCAGCTACGCGCACTCTCACCGACTCTGCGTCTGATTCCACACTGACCTCGACCGGCGTGTTGTCGGGCGACGCTTCGACAGCGTTTTCAACGAGGTTTGCAACCGCAGCGCGAACTGCGTCGGGCACTACCAGGGAGGTCGTGTCCTCATCAGTCACTGTCAGATCAACTCTTGCTCCCTGCTGCACAGCTTCGAGAACAACCGACTGGACCAGGGTACCGAGTGCCGTCGCCTGACGCTGTGCTGCACCACTGGCGCCAACAGCCAGGAAGGAGCGCAGCCACCTGTCGATACGTCGAATCTGTGATCTCGAGGTCACAACAAGTTGATCGCGATCTCCTTCTCCAGAGCCGAGTTCTTCGACGGCTAGGCCCAGTGTATTGAGTGGATTGCGTACGGTGTGAGCCAATCCTCGCGCAAGATCACCAAGCTCTGCCAGGTGTTCCTTCTGCTGCCACTCGTCACGCTGGCGCTCAAGATCGGCCAGGCGAGTCGACATGCTGTTAAAAGCCCCTTGAAGCTCTCCGATCTCTCCCACCGCAGTCACGGGAACCTCGGTCCCGAACTCCCCCTTGCCAATGGCGTCCACACCCTCGGCCAGGTCTCGCAATGGCCGCGCCAGACGATTCGCCATCACGGCAGAAGCTACAATCCCTATCACGAGCAATCCCACACTTACAGAGAGGCCATGGCCGAGAGCCGTTTGGAAAGCTCTCACAGTCGGGCTGACTGGAATCGGGATTTCAGCATCAACGGACTGATCGTCAGAAACGACCAGAAAGCGATCCGGGCCTTCATCCGGCCGAACTACTCGCATTTCGATGCGACGCACTTGCGCACCCTCACCGTTGAAATTGATCAACTTCTTCTGCTCGTCAGATCCCTCCGTCTCCACCCAAGTGAAGGCTTCCTCGCCAACGAATTCGATCTCTGACTCCCTTAGCGGGACAACAAAAGTCTCCATGCTCTCGACCCGAGCCGACGTACCGTCACTCAGGATGCGTGTCCACGAAGACTCGACCTCGTGAATGACATGCTCGCCAGCGCCCGCAACGACCATGACCTCCACCCTGTCATCCTCATCACAGCGCTCATCTCCACCGCTGGAAATGACGTCGTTCTTTATACGACGGCGTATGACGGTCCTCTTCGAGTCGTCGTTCTCTTCGTGCTCAGCTCTGAAAGAGAAGCCATGGGGCACACCGAAGTCTGCCATCAGGAAATGACGTCCGACTGACGTTGCTATGGAGCCGAGTTCGTTCTGGATCGCCCGCACCTGACGGACATGCACCCACCACTGAACTGCCATTAGTGAGAGGACCAGAATTGTCGTTCCCAGAAACAGTCGCGCTTGAATCCGCATCAACCCCTCCGTCGCAGCACTGATGCGGTCGGACTGCTCGACGATCCGAATCAGTGCAACTACTGCGAATGCAACCACTATGCCATGATGTTCGAGTTCGAGGCGAGTGAATGGATGATGTGATCAACTCACTGCACATAGCCAGGCGCTAGGTCCGACAGAGGTCACTCTCCCCCCATCGCCTCCAACTCAGCAAGTACGCCTCGAAGAGTAGCTGTCAATCGCCGTAGTCGCGCCTCGGTACTCTCCTGACTCTCCCGTCTCGATTTACGAACTCCATAGGCACGTTTTACCGCTTCGTAGAGGGCCATCTGAGGTGCAACCCATCCGACGATTCGCAGTCCTGTGAGATTCTTCAGCTCGCCAAGGGCCTCTTCGTCAGACGGATTTGTCATGGCCACTACGAGCTCCCCGTCTCTCACTCGAAGCGGAAGAGCACCCAATCGCATGACGTCAGACAGACTCAGGAGATCCAGAGCTGTGACCTCTGGGCGAACCGTTTCTGGATCCACCGCCGTCACTCCTAGTTGCTGACCCAGCAATTCAGTGACGACATCCCTGTCGACGAGATTCAGCCTAACCAGAGTCGAGCCTAACGGCTCTCCGGATCGCTTCTGTGCTTCGAGGGCCGTCCTGATACCCTCTTCGTCGACGTGCTTGTGTTCAAGCAATAGATCACCGAGTCGCCTCTTTTCCATCCACTGCCTCCTTGGCGTCTATCTCTAACGCTCCCCGAGTCAGTTTAGCTCGACTGGTTCCTTTCCACACGAAAACTGGGTCGATCACCCATCAATGAGGGAGGAATAGGGAAACTCAATTCCTAAACTGAGCGATTCTGCCGGATGAGATGTGCCAAGATCTTGATGTTCTGGTGTTTGCGACAAGCGGAGGCGTACCCTTCGGTACGTCGAGCATTGGCGCAAGCATCCAGGACGCAAGAGGTTGGTGCAGATCGTCGGTGAGAATCGCTCAGTTTAGGTCAATTGTCTGGGACTCTTCTACTCAACCACAACGAATATCTGGTTGCCTTCAATTTGCACATCCGAAACTGCTACCGTCGCCGAAGCGAGATCGAACACGATGTGCAGCTCCGGAGGATTTCGATCCGAGTGATAACCCAATCTGATTGAAGAAAGAACAGCGTGGTCGGGAGTCAGCCTGGGGAACCCATAAGGTCGTTCAATGCCACGAACCCGCAGGACATGACGCGGTGGCTGAATGAGTGGTTCACTTCGAAGCGACCTCTCAGCGACATTTCCGTTGCAGGTCACCGTGACAACCAGACCACCTCTGCTGTTCTCATCCCACGAAATCGAGTCTACTGCAGTAGCCCGGCCTCCCAAGGGAGAAGTAGCCGCAGCCTCGGCTCTGTGATCCGCCGTCGCGTCTGCGAACATCGCTCCTTCACTCAAAGGTTCCGCGGGCGTTTCCAACTCAGTTGTATCCTGAGGAACCTCAACTGATGGCTCTGAATCGACGAGCTTCGACTCTACGGCCGAAGTTTCGTCCAATCCGGCATCCTCTTGGGCTACGGCAACATCACCCTTACTGGTTCCACCAGCCTGCATCATCGGCAGCACCAACTTCCACACCACTCCGATCCCTACGACTATGGCTACACACGCAAGAACGACCCATAACCCCTTGCGGGACGACTGACGTGGTTTGTGAGAAGCCTCGGGAAGGGAACTCGGAAGATCACGTGGATCAACCACATCAAGCGTGGCTTCCCCGCCATCATCCACCGCTTCCCAATTCTCCGGATCCGGCATCGGCAGATCGGCAGGCAAGGAGGACTCATCAGAGGCAACAGGTTCTGCTTCGACAGGTTTCTCATCAGGAGCATCGTGTTCCTCAGCCATGGCCAGAATCTCTGGCGCGGCGGGACTATTATCGGTCTGACTTGAAAACGGTATAGACGCCTGAATCGGTGGTGCACTTTCTTGCGCTACCGTAGCGTCCAAATCCTCGAGGAAACGACTGAGCAGAAATGGTTCAGCTCCGCTCTCCATGACATCGTCTACCATCTTGTCAATCAGCGTTCGACTCTGATCATCGAGAGCTAAAAACTTCACAGCCATCCCAGGGACCTGCGTCGATGCATCACTCGCCGGCTGCGACCATACGACTTCTCCACGTCCTCGAACCAAACTGAAGCCATCACCCAGTTTGAGGTCGAATCCGAGCGGAGTACCCACAGGGGGTGGATCATCCGTCTGGAGGAACATCCCTCCCCGAGAGATATTCTTCGAGTGGGTCGACATGAACGTAGAGAGGCTCTCGAACTTAACATCCACACGAGCCTCAAGCGGAACCCTTGAATTCCGCCTTTTCTCCTGCCCTTTGAAGTCTTCCTGCGTCATTGTACATTCCCGCCATCTCAGGTCTGGGTTCACGCTCGCCTAGAAAAATGCACCTAAGGATATCGCACATGGAGAGAGGAAGACATCTCGACTCTCTACGAAGTGGTCAAGATCGTCCTGCCAGACTCCGCCATAATAGAAGAATGCGCGATCGAGAGAACTCACGACCTCTCTGGTCTTTGGCATCCCTCGGCTTCGCCGCTATCGCAGCACAGTCCATCCTGCTGCGGGAAGCGATGGCGGCAACCGGGGGCTCAGAGCTCTCATGGGGGATTGTCCTCGCGATCTGGCTCGCCGGTATGGGCGCCGGCGCCCGCGTGTCGGTACGCTGGTCCTTTCGATCCTTGGCGCCATGCTGGTACCCAATCCTCCTGCTTCTTCTTGCAGCTGGAGGCGTTGTGGTGCTGCGGGCCGCACCTGCCGTTCTCGGATCCGCTCCCGGCGAGATCGCAAGCGTTCTGAGCGCGTTCTGGCTTTGGGTTGCTGCCGTAATTCCGGCCAGTTTTTCCGGCGGTTTTGCCTTTCCCCTGCTAGCTGAACAACTTGGTCCATCTCGAGCGGGTATAGCCTATGCCGCAGACTCTGTCGGCGCTCTTGTTGGCGGTGTTGGCATTACCTTCATGCTGCTAGCCACTGACGCGATAGCAGCACTATGCCTGACAATCGGGCTCGTTCTGGCTGCGACACTCGCGCGTCGCCAGGTGTGGCTGTCAGCCCTCGTGATCGTCGTCTTCGCGGCCTCCTCGCTTCCACTATCAAGCCTGGCGGCAAACTGGTCTTGGCGATGGAGTGGGCGGATGGGCTCTCTCTCTCATTGGCATGAGTCTGCCTATCAGCGACTCGAACTCTCATCGGGCCTTCCGGCAAATCTCTACGGTGACGGCCGATTGATCGCCTCAATTCCAGATCCCTACCGGACCGAACCGCGTGCCCACCTACTGATGTTGCTCCATCCCGAGCCAACCTCCGTCGTAGCCCTTGGATGCTTGGCGGACTGGTCGTTCGCGTCTTTCCTGCAGCATCCATCCGTACAGTCCCTCACCCTCATCGAAACCGATCCTGCCCTTCCCGATGTCCTTCCTGGCTGGCTCGGAACTCACATTGGCAGAGATCTCGACGATTCGCGAATCATCGTTGCTTCACAGGGTCCCGTCCGGGCCCTCGATTCCATCCCTGATGCGGATCTCATTCTTTTGCTCGATGGTGATCCAGTGTCACTGCGAGCCAACAGAACTCGCACCACCGGCTTTTTTTCGAGGTGCCGAGATAGGCTACGCAAAGGCGGTATCCTCGTGCTTCGAAGCGGCGTAGGAGACACCTACACCGCCGGCTCCGGTGGGCGGCTGCTAGAGATACTGATAGCCTCGTTGCGTTCGGTTTTCACTAACGTTAGAGCCATCCCCGGGGAAGACGTACTGCTACTCGCATCAGACAGCGACCTGTCGAATGCACTCAGCCTTTCGAAGCTTGAATCCCGCTGGTGGGATCGAGACCTGCGGCCGGAGATCTTCAGTCCCGAGATGCTTGAGCTTCTCTTGGATCCTTCTCGCGCACCTTTGCTTCACTCCCGCATCGACGCTACGAAAGCTCCTCTCAACACCATCAGCTCACCCACCGCTGTGATTGTTGCAGCGGCGCGAACCGAAGGACGCACGTATTCCGAAGCTCTCACTCTGCTCACAGCAATTGAAAAGCGATCTACTCTGTACCTACTCGTTCTGCTTGCGGCAACCGTTCTTCTGCTGCTCGCGCTCATACCCCTACGCCAAACCCACTCAAATGTGATTGCTGCAGTGATCGGCGGTTCATCGATGGGTCACTGGATAGTCCTGCTGGCAGCGTGGCAGGCAACGCAGGGATCTGTCTTCGCCCACGTTGGTGCGTTGTCCGCATGTTTCATGGCCGGGCTGGCGTTTGGGGCATTCTCTTCTCGCTGGACTCGGTCGCCGGTTCGCTGCGTTCCACTCATTCTCGGCACCGCTGCGGTCCTTACTCTTGCCACAGCTACAGGTCTTCCTCTTCTCTTGCCGCTACCCATCATCCCTGCACTACTGCTGATGGCCGGCATGACTACAGGATCAGCGTTTACAGGAATCGCGGAACTCGCAGCTGGAAACGACACCCGTACGGGATCAGCGATCGCATTCGCAGCTGAGGAAGTAGGCGCAATGATTGCGGCCTTGCTTGTCGGGTTGATCCTGCTCCCATGTATGGGAATCCATCTCACTGCAGCCGCGCTTGCCCTGATTCAAATCGCCGCGATCCCGATGGCTTACGTCAGCACTCGCCGCCCATGAGAGTCAGCTCCACAGGCCAGCGATTGTTCTCTTGCACTTCGAGCATGCTCCGTCCTTGAGTTCATTCTCGAGCACTCTAAACCCGATTCGTCTCACCACTGTGTGCCCACAGTCTGGGCAGTAAGTATGCTCCCCTTTGTGACCCGGAACGTTTCCAACGTACACGTAATCAAGGCCCTCCGCCTTTGAGCTTGCCCAGCATCGCTCCAGCACCGAAACCGGCGTCGGCGGGAGATTGGTGAGTCTGTAGGTTGGATGGAACCGAGTGAAATGCACAGGCACTTCGCAGCCCAGGTTCGCCTTCACCCACTTCGAAAGATCTCTGATCTCGCGTTCTGTGTCGTTGAGGGTCGGAATCACCAGTACGACAATTTCCAGCCAGACTCCTGCACTACGGATCAACTCCAAAGCCTTCAGCACAGGTTTGAGTTCGCCACGAACCTGACGATGGTAGAACTCATCGCGGAATGATTTGAGATCGACCTTCACAGCATCCAGATGAGGTAGTACCTCCAGCAAAGGCGCTTCCTGGATGAAGCCATTCGTCACAACCGTACTTCGAAGACCTAGCTTTCGTGCCGCAACAGCGGCATCTCTAACGAACTCCCAGAAGACGACCGGCTCAGAGTAGGTTGCCGCGGTCGCGCGCGCGCCCGACCTGAGCGCCGCTCGTGCCAGTGCCACAGGAGGAAGGTAGTACGACGGCACCTGCTCGGGTCGAAACTGGGATATCTCCCAATTCTGGCAAAACTTGCACTCGACGTTACAGCCTGGTGTCGCGTACGAAAACGCCGACTCGCCGGGGAGCACGTGGAAGAAGGGCTTCTTCTCAATCGGATCGGTGTGGGCCGAACAGACAACTCCGTGGACCAATGTGTAGTAGGTCCCCGACCGGTTCTCCCGAACTCCACACATACCACGTTCGGCATCAGCGACCTTACAAGCCTGGGGACACAACTGACATTCGACACGGTCGGCTGGCAGCTTGCGATACCACGAAGCCTCTTGTGCCGGAAGATCATCCTGAGGTAGAGCTTCACCGGGTTTCAGCGTGGAGGAGAAGAGGATTCGTTCGCTGGCCAGGCATCCTGCGCCTCCAGCTAGTCCTCCCAGCACGCTGCGCCGGGTGAGGCCAAGACCACCAGGAGGGCCTGTCGGCCGGCTCATACGGCTACTTCCCGGAGCTTCTCCGCGTCCCCGACACCCAACCCGTAGGTCTGCGCTGTGGCAATGAAACGGGGAGGTCGCTCCGCCATTTTCAGGCTCGGCATACCTCGTCTCAAACGTTCCGCATCGAGTTGTTTCCAGGCCCATACATCCGCAGCTACCGGATCTGTGCTTGCCGCCACTTTACCGAGCGAAAACACCCCTGATGCCCGATACGCCGGTCCTCCGTCGCACTGCGCGCGCAGGCCGTCCAACACGGTCAAACGAAGCTTGTTCTGGATATGCTCATGCCGCACGACGTCTGCTACGTAGGGATCACAGTTGTTGTCATGGTATTTGTTGGGATTGTGGATCACACCGTACCAGTTCTTCAGGCTTGCAGACACACCTGCCAGGTCATGGTCTTTGACCACCCCGAACCCTATGAGGGCCGTACAACCTGAGGTGACAAGCCGGGCAAAACACGAACCGATCTCACCTGAAACCGATACGTTTCGATCCCAGTCGTTGTCGACTCCGAAGCAGCGCTGCCTCACTCCTCCGCGATTGAGCTCAAATCCAGCCCGCTGCAGTTCGCGACTCGACCGTTCGAATACGATCACCCGCTTGCGCTCAACACCTCCTTGTTCGAGGTAGTGCACAAGTGCCTCCACCAACATGGGTCGCGGTGAAAGTTCACGTCCAGCGAGGCAGTTAACCTTTATCCCAACCACGTCGGAGGCGGAGAACAGTTTCCTGATGGCGATCTTGGGACTGTCCTCACCAACCGCCGCACAGAGCGAATCGCCGATCAACTTCCGCGCTCTCGGCGCGTTCAGTGCGTCAACGTGAGAGGGGTCGAGTGATGCAACACCCACCACTCCAGGCCGTACGACCGCTCTCACTCAACCTCCGCGAATATCTGCGCCGTAAAGACCTCGAAGCGAGCACCCTGTTTCCATTCACCAGCACGCAGCCCGGCCTTTTTTTCCAGATGAGCGAGCATCGTCGGCTTGTCCCATCCCTGCTCTGTGGCAACTTGAGGCAGAAAGACGGCTGACTTGCCCCTTTTGCTGAGAATGACACCGTGCTTCCCGACCTCGATCTCGTCATGGTCGAGAATCTCCCTCGGGGCCGAGAGTATGGAGATCTCAACATGCGCATGATTCAGTTCCTCATCGGTAAGTTTTGGGAAACGAGGATCTCGAGATGCAGAAACCGCCGCCTGAATGACGGCATCGACAGCACTCTGTCGGGCCTCGATGACACCCATGCAAGCTCTCAGACGACCATGAGTCGTTATCTTCTCCCCGGTGTTGTGGACCGTCACGAACGCTCCCGCCAACTCCGTCGGCCTCGTATCCGAAGGATTCTCCGAGAACCACTCGGCCAGGCTCCCATCGTGGCGAATCTTTGTATTGAGGGCTGCCCGAGCGAGCTTGAGCAATGCCAGACCTGATTCGTGGCTCAGTTCTTCAAGCGGTTCTCCTACCGAATCGTCTTGCCACTTTGACCATGAACCGTTCATCGCGATCGACACGTAACTCACACTTCGATCCCAAGTCCCCGAAACATGACCGGAGGTCGTAACCTCGAGGATCTCACCATTTCCGGTGAAGCCATGCTTCAGAATCTCGAGCAGCACGGCGACCGGCCGCATACCACAGACGGTGTCGCCGCTCACCTCGACCTGGTGCCAGAACCCGTCAGGATCATGCTTTTCCGCGCAACGAGCTGTCGCGTGGGCCAGGTCGGTCAGATCCTCAGCCAGGCTATCCGACCCTTCGAAAGGGGCCCAACTGAAACCCTGACCGTGATGAGAGAAGTCGGTCGACGCAACGATTACCGTGCCTTCGTCGGTCGCCGCCGAAAGCACCTGCGCTACCCGCCGGGCTGCTGCTCGATCCGTTGAGGGGCCGATCAGTATCGGAACCAGCAGTGCGTCCGGTGCAACTCGCTGAATGAACGGTATCTCTACTTCGAGGCTGTGCTCGGGTTCATGGGCCCGCGCCGGCCCATCGAAATCAGGATGTTTCGCGAACAGCTTGAGGATCACTGAATCGAGTTCAACCTCTCCGAGCGGCGTGGTGAAATGAGTCACTGAGGGATCTGGGATCGCAGCGCCGCTGTAGTAGGCGTGGTGGGATGGGCCAATCAATATGACTCTTTTGATCAGCCTCCCCTCAAGCTGAGCGAACGCCTTCGCAGCCGGTTTTCCAGAGTAGTAGTAGCCGGCGTGAGGAACTACAAGGGCAACTGCTTTGCCCTCCCCCTTCGGCAATCCTTCAAGGAGATCGTCCAGAGTCGCAACCAGATTCTCTTTTCTTCCTGGGTAGAACGAACCGGCAGCCGCCGGCTGTCTCGTTTCGGCCCATACCATCCCCGCAACCAAGAGCAGCAATGTGAGAATGCAAAGTTTCATACCTTCAACAGATAGTCGATCGCATCGTTCAATGCAAACCCACTCGCACACTGTGGCCTATTTTTCACCTAAACTGAGCGATTCTGCCGGATGAGATGTGCCAAGATCTTGATGTTCTGGTGCTTACGACTAGCGGAGGCGTACCCTTCGGTACGTCGAGCATTGGCGCAAGTGTCCAGGGCGCAAGAGATTGGTACAGATCGCCGGTGAGAATCGCTCAATTTAGGTTTCAGCGACTGCTGTTGGCCGATTCGTCTGCCTTGGCTGCAGCCTGCAGCTCTTCGGACTTCCTTCGATACCGTTCTGCCTTGCGAGAGTTCTCTGCTCTGTCAGCCCATCGCGCAAGAGCCCGGTAGACTTCGGGTTCTTTCGGGAATGTTCTCCGTGCGCGTTTGAGGTGCTTTCCCGCGGTACGCATATTCCCTTCGGCCATCTCAGCATCTGCAAGAGCAATGAGCGTAAAGGGCGTCGACCACCCTTTCGCTGCGGCCTCGAGTGTGGCCCGAGCTTGAGCCTCATCTCCGATTTCCTGGTACACGAATGCCATATTGCTCAGTGCGGACGAGAGTTCGGGCTCGGCGAGCAGGGCACGACGATACGCCGATAGGGATCCTTCCGGATCACCCATCCGAAATCTCACGACACCCAGGTTCACCCACGCTGAGCCAAGTTCTGGGTCCAGTTTCGCGGCCGTTTCGAGATGGTCGATGGCATTTTCGTAGCTTCCACCACGAATCGCCGCCCCTCCCATGTTGGTGTGGTACATGGCACTGGCTTTCAGATCATTGGCAACCTTGTGGTTCGTGTATGGCGTACCCACCGCTAGGTCGAAATCGAACGTATGGAGGCGTCCCGCCTCGAAATAACCCGCCACGACATGTCGGTTGACAACGACCAGATCATCCTCTTTCGTCACCTCAGGAGCCCGATCGACAGTCACAAAGAAAGTCTGGATCCCCATCGAACGTGAAAGTGCAACGAATAAGGACGTAAAAGCAAGGCAATTCCCTCGTCTTTGAATGAAAGCTTGCGCGGCTGTAAGCGTCACTTCGTCATCGTAGGTAAAGTCAAAAGTTTCCTCATCGAAGAGCATGTCCTGCAAGTGAGTCAGCCTGGCCAGCGGAGGCCGCATCGTGAATCCCTCGCTGACTCGCCCCGCGAACTCTGCCATCTCTGGATTTGTCTCGAATGGATAGACCGTTTCTCGTGAAGCGAGCTGTCGATCGCTGACCTGTTGCTTCCACGCCGCTTCGGAAAAGGGTTCATCCTCTCCCGAAGACGCACATGAAATTGTGCCAAACAGCGTCAAGGCTAGTAAAACCGGATGTCTTAATCGCACGTTCTGCAACCTCGCTCTACCTTACGTGTGCTTGAGCAATCGGTTTCTCCACGAGCAAGAACTCATGGCTCGCGTAGAATGCCTCGGTGCCGATCATTGTAGATCTTGCAGCCCGCCGCCTCCAAGCCGGTGTCGGCGACCTTCTTGGAGAAAGTGAGCACCGCACCATCGGTTTCTCCGGTGCAGGGCGATCGAGACTGTGGATCGGCCAGGAGTTGCATCGCCGGGTTCAGCAAGAGATCACCGCCACCGACGAGTCCTATAAACCCGAGGTTCAAGTGAGTCTCGAGATCGAGATTGACGGCTGGACTGTCCTCATCAGCGGCAGAGCCGACGGAGTCTCCTATCGCGGTGACGATCCAGTTCGTGTCGACGAGATCAAGACCCTCCACTTCGCCGTGGATCTCTACAACCTCTATTTCCAGGAACGTCTGGATCGGTACCGGAACCAGGTCAAGCTCTACGGTCTCATGCTGTCCACGAGCGAGGTCGTGCCGGACCTGCGCCTGATACTGGTGGATATCGTCACCGGGGACGAAAAGCACGAAGAGGTCCCCTGGAGTCGTGATTCGATCCTTGCATGGTTGCGCCAACGCATCCATCGCATCGTGAACCACGAAAAGAACAGAGTCGAACACCTGGCTTCACTCAGGGAAGCCTCCGGTGAGCTCACGTTTCCTTTCCCGGCTCCTCGGCCTGCACAGACCGAAATAGGAGCAGCGATCAACTCCGCACTCGACGATTCGCGACACTTACTGGTTCGCGCCCCAACCGGTTCTGGTAAGACTGCAGCTGCGCTCTACCCAATCCTGAAAGCAGCCATGCAACGCGGTCAGCGCGTATTCTTTCTCACCGCGAAAACTCTGCAACAAAAACTCGCGGTGGAAACAATCCAACGCATGCAACCCGGTGGATTTCGCAGCCTGCAACTGAGGGCAAAATCCAAAATGTGCGCACATACGGACATGATCTGTCATGAGGAACACTGTCCGTATGCGCTGGAGTACAGTCTCAAACTCATCCGTAGCGGTCTGGTAGACAGGCTTCTCGATCAGTGCGAGCACCTCGACCCCGACGAGCTCTTTGCAACCGGACGTGATCACGAAGTCTGTCCATTCGAACTCAGCCTTGACTTACTTCGTTCGGCAGACCTGGTCGTGTGTGACTACAACTATGTGTTTGATCCCACCGTAGGTCTCGGCGCCCTGTTGGGAGGAAGTTCTCTCGAGAACTCGGTTCTGATCATCGATGAGGCGCACAATCTCGTCGATCGGAGCCGCGAATACTACTCTCCCCGGTTGAGACTTGCATCCATAGTGTCCGCTCGGAGCTTCTGTGCAGGCCGAGGAGGGACTCTTTTCGACAAACTGGATCACTGTCTCACCACCCTGGAGGAGCTTGTTCTCAGTACGGTAGACCATGCCCTTCCCGAGCCCGGTGCGGGCGAGGACCACGCAGAGCTTCCTCGTGAAGAACTCTCTCGGATTCGCATTGAGTTTGACTCTCTCCTCCTTCAGTATTTCGTCTACAAACGTGAGCACGATCTGTGGATTGCCGATGACCCGGTCATGTCCCTCTTCCTTGATCTTGCTCGCTTGCAGCGCGTCCTCGAACTCGATGGCGAGGAATTCGTGCACTTGGTCGGTAGATCCGAGAATGGTGAGCGTCACCTGCGCGTATTTTGCCGCGACGCTGCCGCATTTGTCGGAGAGATTCTCGACCGTTCAGCCGGAACCATTGCCATGTCCGCAACCCTGGAACCTTTCGACTTCTTTCGCGACCTTCTTGGATTTGACAGTCACCGAACCGATGTCCTGCATGTGCGGTCACCGTTTCCCGAGGAAAACCGTCTCGTCATGGCAATCGAGAGTGTCGACACAACCTATCGCAAGCGTCAGGAGAACTTTGACCCCATCGCCAACTGGCTTCCTCGCCTCATTCATCCCGGCCACAACGCATTGGTTCTTTTTCCCAGCTATGCCTTTTTGAGTGCTGTGCGGGATCGACTCCCACCAACCAAGCACACCGTGTTGTGCCAGGAACGAGGCAGCTCTGACGCCGATCAAAAGGCATTACTCGCTGCGCTTGGCAACGGAGAGTCACACATAGTGATGGCGGTTCTCGGAGGCATCTTTGCTGAGGGAATCGACTATCCGGGGCGGATGCTGTCACAAGTGGTAGTTGTGTCACCTGGATTGCCACAGTTCAATATGGAACGAGAACTGCTCAAAGCCTACTACCAAGACCGCCACGGTCACGGATTCGGCTACGCTTACCTCATACCCGGCATGACGCGAGTCGTCCAAGCGGCCGGACGCCTCATTCGATCTGACGATGACCGAGGTGTGATCATCCTGATGGGTAAGAGGTTTATCGACCAACGCTATGCACGTCTCCTACCGCAAGAATGGATCGACGGCAGACCCGAGAACCTGTTGCAGCAGGATCCTGAAGAGGCCGTTCGAAACTTCTTCTCTGCTACTGACTAGCCTCGATGTCCCACGTCCGGCTCTCTCCGAGGTATCATGGTGGTGTCAACACGCGGAAACTCATATGCGCTCAACTTTCTTGCTACTGCTCATCATATTCCCGGCTGTGGCCGCTGTGAACGCTGTCGTGCTGGGAGCGAGACTTCAACGCTTCCTCCGAGAGGTTAAACGACTCGAATCGACCGCCGATATCGAGCGATACAAGAAAGCAGTAGCTGAACAAATGTATGCCGCGTTGGTCCAGATCGCGCTGTTGGCCGCCCCAGTGCTCCTCTTCCTCTATGGAATTGTCAAAGGAATCCTCACCGGTTCTGATGTCCTCTTCATCATTGTTCCGTCCGTCGTCATCCTCCTGCTAGGTTTAGCCTACAAACCGGTTGAATCCGCGGCAAGGCAGATTCCTACAGCTGACGAAGAGCTGTCAAGCCAGCGGGATGAAATCACGAAGACCTGGACGGGAAAAGCATTCCCGGACTGGTAAAGAAGTTCGGTCAGTTTCCCGCATGACAGCACTCGACACATTCGCGCCCCCAATTCAGGCATGGTTTCAAGAGAAGATCGGAACTCCGACCGAAGTCCAGGAGCGCTCGTGGCCAGTTATTGCCCGCGGTGATCATGCTTTGATCACCGCACCCACCGGTAGCGGAAAGACATTTGCTGCTTTCTTGTGGGCACTCGATCAGCTCTTAACCACCCAATGGGAACCCGGTCGTTTGAGGGTTCTCTACATTTCACCTCTCAAGGCACTTGGTACTGATATCCGGAGAAATCTGCTCGAGCCTCTGAACTCTCTTCCTGACCTTTTCCGAGAGTTCGGTATCGAACCCGGCGAGCCCCGAGTTGCGACGCGGACCGGCGACACTCCACAGAGCGAGCGCCGGGCGATGCTCAGAAATCCGCCCGAGATCCTGATCACGACTCCGGAGAGCCTCAACATTTTGCTGACTTCGCGCCGAGGGCAGACTCTGTTTGAGGGTCTGAAAACAGTGATCCTTGACGAAGTTCACTCAGTTGCGGATACCAAGCGAGGTGTCCACCTGATGACTGCTGTCGAGCGCCTCATCGCATTCACAGGTGAGGTTCAGCGTCTTGCGCTTTCGGCTACTGTCGAACCACAGGATCAAATCGCAGACTGGATCGGTGGATTCAGTCTTGAGTCTCACACAGGCTCTCCACGCTACAGACCTCGGCAGGTAACCGTGATCGCCCCTTCCACTGAAAAGGCGATTGAACTCTCAGTGGAGTACCCCGGTCCCTCACCAGATGATGAGTTTGAAGGTCACGATCTTTGGTATGAGCTGGTCCGAAGACTTCGGAACAGAATCGAACGTAACCGGTCGACGCTGATATTTGCAAACAGCCGGCGAATGGTCGAGAAGATCGCCCGCCTCATCAACGAGCAATCTCAGGGAATGCTTGCCTACTCTCATCATGGCTCGCTCGCTCGCGAGATTCGATCTGTAGTCGAAGAGCGACTCAAAGAGGGAAGCCTTCGAGCGTTGGTAGCCACAAGTTCCTTGGAACTTGGCATCGACGTCGGTGCAGTTGATGAGGTATTGCTCATCCAATCGCCCTCCTCCACTTCTACCACTCTTCAGCGGATCGGGCGCTCTGGGCACTCAGTAGGCGCGACCAGTCGCGGTGTCCTATTTCCCCTCCACCCCCGTGACCTTATCGAGTGCTCAGTGCTTGCGCGCTCAGTCCTCGATCGCAAACTCGAGCCTCAGCAGCCTATTGAAGGGGCGCTTGATGTTCTTTCTCAGATCGTCGTCTCGATGACGGCGCATGAAACGTGGAGGATCGACGACCTCTTTGACGAACTCCGCCAATCCCGGGCCTATCACAATCTCTCGCGTCGCCAGTTTGACTTAGTGATTGAAATGCTTGCCGGTCGCTACGAAAGCACGCGTCTGCGATCGTTGCGACCGTTGGTAAGTATCGACCCACACGACCAGACCATTCGCGCACGCCGGGGCTCTGAACGGCTGGTGTACCTCTCTGGAGGGACCATTCCAGACCGAGGGTACTACCAACTCCGGCTCGACGGCTCTGGGGCACCGCTCGGTGAACTTGACGAGGAATTCGTTTGGGAGCGGTCTGTGGGTGACACATTCAGCCTTGGGATTCAGGGTTGGCGTATTCAGCGCATCACCCACAACGATGTTTTTGCCTCCCCTGTCGACCACGGTGCTGCAATGGCGCCCTTCTGGCGGTCGGATGAGCGCGACCGCTCATCGACTCTAGCCGAAGCGATTTCTGAGTTTCTCAGGCTTGCTGAGTCTCGACTTGACTCGCAAGATTTTCTCGATGAACTCCAATCGCGCCACTTACTCGAGAGAGATGCTGCTCACGCACTCCGCGAACACCTCTTACAGCAAAGGACAGCATCCGGCTGCCTTCCCCACCGACACAGAGTGATTTTGGAGCAAACCAATCCTCAGAGTGGCCAGGCAGATCATGTCCTTTATGTCATTCATACTATGTGGGGCGGCCGACTCAATCGTCCTTTTGCCTATGCACTGTCTGCCGCCCTCGCGGTCGAGCACGGCGCCCGTCCCGAGATCCTCCATGACGACGACTGCGTCATCGTGGAGCTTCCGCGAGCCATTTCCCTCGAGGATCCTTTCGCGTTGCTTGTAGGACAGAATCTCGAAGACCTCCTCCGCCAAGGACTCGAGCATACCGGCTTCTTTGGGGCTCGCTTTCGCGAAGCGGCAGGATGCGCCTTGCTCCTCCCTCGAGCTGGACCAGGTCATAGAACGCCCCTGTGGCTTCATCGACAACGAGCGAAAGAACTTCTCGAAACTGTGGAGTCAAGCGGAGACTTTCCGCTGATCGTCGAGGCGTGGCGTGCATGCCTTCGCGACGAATTTGACCTCGAGCTGCTGAACGAGCGGCTACAGGAGATACAACGCGGCGAGATCGAACTCCATCGAGTTCGTACTGATCGGCCATCACCCTTTGCATCATCCGCACTGTGGAAGCGTACCAACTCGCTGATGTACGAGGACGACAGCTCTCGCGGATCCGGCCCATCGAACCTCAGATCGGATTTGCTGCGCGAGATCAGCCTCTCATCACAACTTCGGCCGGCACTTCCTCCCAAGCTGGTGAGTGAGTTTCAGTCAAAGATCCAGCGCACAGTCGAAGGCTATGCTCCACGTACAACTCGGGAACTCGTTGATTGGATCCGGGAGCGCCTCTTCATCCCCATCGACGAGTGGACTGAACTCCTCATCGCGTTTGAGCGAGATCGCGATCCTTCGGATAACTCCGATGACTTCGTGGCAAGACGGGCAGTCTCAGTGGCTTTCTCGCCAGAAGAAGATCCACGCTTCGTTTGTGCGATCGATATACTTCTTAGACTCTCCGGAGTGATCAGACGGGACATCATGAGTCTCCACCTCACGTCCCCGTTCGCCGATGAGTCTCTAACTCAAGAAACAACCGAACTCATCAACTCGATCGCCCAAGAGACACAGCAGCAGGACAACGAGGCTCGATGGCTCCTCTCTGAGTTCTTAGCGGAGTGGCTCAGATTCTACGGTCCGATACCTCACGACGTGCCCGTTCACCTCCTTGATGTCGAACCGTCAGAGTTCGAGCGCGCTACTGAGAATTTGGTAACCGAAGAATTCGTCGTCTTGGACCAGCTCACGGCAGAGTCCGAGCATCTCGAACTCTGCGACCGAGAAAACCTCGAGCGCCTCCTTCGTCTCTTCAAGGCCGGTTCCCGCCCGCAATGGTCCATCCAGAAACCTGATGTTCTCCCAGTGCTCTTTGCTGCAATGCAGGGTCTGGCAACCCCTTCCGCGACGTTGGAGGATCTGCAGCGAGCGCTGGAACTGCTCTTTGGCGTTGGTGGTCCAGCCGACATCTGGGAGACTGAGATTCTTCCAGCGCGTCTTGAACCCTATCTGCCCGCATGGCTCGACTCTCTGTTTGCCGAAACCGATTTGCAGTGGATTGGTTGTGGTCCGAAGCGAATCACCTTTCTGCCGGCATCGGATCGAGAGGTCCTCGGCAGCGTTCTCGCGAAAGATGATCAACTTCTCTCAAACGGTGAAATCGATGCTTTGATCCCGTCAGGCGCTGGACGTTTCAGCCTCGACGACCTAATCGCTCGCAGCGGACGTTCGTCGTCTGAGTTGGTCGAATCTCTATGGCAAACATCGTGGACAGGAGATATCACGTGTGACAACTTTGCCTCAATTCGCCGAGGCGCCGCCGCAGCTTTCAAAGCCAGCACCATCTCCGAGTCAGCTCGTTCCCGTCCATCGCAGAAAGGCCGCGCTCGGTTTTCATCATGGCGTTCTTCTCGTCCGTTCGGTGGCAGTTGGTATCGCATTCCATCAGTTGAAGGTGAGGACGAAGACCCTCTTATGGCAGAAGAACTCCGGCGTGACAGAGTCCGCCTTCTCCTCGAGCGCTACGGGGTCGTCTTTCGTGAGTTGTTGGCTCGTGAGCTTCCTCAACTGCGATGGCAACCCTTATTTCGAACACTTCGACTGATGGAACTCAGCGGCGAAATAGTCGGTGGCCGATTTTTCGATGGCATCACCGGACTTCAGTTCATTTCACACGCAGCGATACGCATGGTGAGGGACAGCGTTGATGTTGACAGAGTGTGGTGGATCAACGCTGCTGACCCAGCTTCACCTTGTGGCCTTGGTTTGCAGGACCTTGGCTACGAATTGCCACGACGACATCGCAGCAATTATCTCGTATTTCATGGAACCACTCTCGTCCTCGTGTGCGAGCGCAGAGGCTCAAACCTCACAGTTCATGTTGATCCTGATCATCCTCACCTGAAGGAGTACTTCACATTCCTCAAGATCCAGCTCGCGCGTCACGTGCAACCGAGAAAATCCATCGAGGTTTGCACTATCAACGATGAACCCGCCCATTCCAGCCCGTACCTCTCCACTCTGCGCGAATTGTTCCATGCGACCCGAACAGCTCAGGGAGTCCGCCTCAATCGTCCCTATGGAACGATTGGATAGTCCGGGATGAGCTGGGGTTGGTATTGGCTGGAATCGAGCATCGCAATGCCGAGGAAGAGCATGAGAAACAGCACGGCCGCGAGTAAAGCAATCGCGTTTATCGGCCGGTCCCACCGGAGATGCATGTAGTAAACGGCAACGAGAAACGCCTTGGCTGTGGCTATCGCGAGACCAATCCAGATATTGAGCGCCCCGAGATCGAAGTAGGTTGCGGTCACCGTGAGCCACGTGCCGACCATCAACGCAATCAACACTCCGACAAGCAAAGGAATCGAAGCGACGTGTCCAGCTTGGTCGTTTGTCGTGTCACTCATCGGGCAACTCCTAGTGAATCAGATATAGCAAAAGAAAGAGGTAGATCCAGATCAAATCCACGAGGTGCCAGTACAAGCCCACAATGTGAACCGGAGTGAAATGTCCACTGTCGAAATCACCGCGCCCGGCTTTGAAGAGCAACCACAGCATGGCACCGATACCACCGAGAACATGGATTCCGTGCAGACCCGTCATCAGAAAGTAGATCGAGAAGAAAACCCGAGCATTCCTCGGTTCAGTGAGGTGCTCATTTTCCTCCACATCGGTCTCCGCTTCCTGTACTGCAAGTCCCTGGGGTCCCGCAGCAGAGTCCGGCAGCGTCGTTCGCTCGCTGTCTCTTAAGAGTGGATCCGGTGTTGGTTCTGTATCGGCGTTCGTTGGATCTGCGGCAGGGCCATGGTCGTCCGCAGAACTACTCATCGTCTCATGAGAGGTTGGTTCGGCTTCATGGTCATCGTGAACAGCAGGATTGTATTGACGCGCCCATAAGAGACCGTGTTCCCACTTAGCGGAGTACTCAACCGCTTTCACAGCCATGAAACCGCCAGCGCAGATTATCGTCAACACCAGCATCAACTGGAGAATCTTGCGCTGTCGCAGTTGTGCCGCGCGTACGGCCCATGCCACCGTGAAGCTTGAGAAGATCAGGATGACCGTATTCAGCGCGCCGAGGTTCTTATCGAGGAAGTGGTGCGCCCAAACAAAGATCTCAGGGTGATTTGACCGGTAGACCGCATAGGCGCAGAACAAACCACCAAAGAAGAGCACTTCAGTGGCGAGGAACAGCCACATTCCGAGCGTTGCGGATTCGTATTGCTGCTCTCGGTCCGAAAAATGATGTGCCAGGTACGGATCGTGCCCTTGCTCAGCACCCTGGCCGCTTTTGTGCTTGCCGGGCTTCACGACGCCCTCGTTTCATTCTCGACTTCGCCCTCCTCAGGTTGCCTGAAATAGGCGCGAGTTTCAGGATCCCAACGCAGCTCGTAGACCGCATATGGGTCACCAGGCACAGGCTCACCATAGAAGTTGTGCGGTGGTGGCGGTGAGGGAGTCTCCCACTCAAGTGTTGCTGAACCCCAAGGATTTGCAGGTGCAAGAGGGCCTCGCATCAGCGAATGCGCAAAATACCCGATCATGATCAAAAACCCTAACCCAAGCACGTATGATCCGATCGTCGACGCCTGGTGATAGACCGTGAACTTTTCGATGTAGTTGTAGTAACGCCGCGGCATGCCATGGCTTCCCATCACGAACTGCGTGAAGAAAGTCAGGTTGAAACCGATGAACACCAAAAAGGCAGAAATCGCCGCCCAGCGTTCGCTATACATGCGGC
>JAAESQ010000015.1 GCA_024229275.1 bacterium
GAATCCAGGCAGTTGTCGCCTCTGGCAGATCATGCCATGCCAGTTAATCGGGTCGGCATGCTGAAACACAGCTGTAGAGTAGCCCCGGCCAGTTACCCAGCCGAGGCCCTCGCCAGATCCGTACAAGGAGATTGCCACCATACGGCTCCTCCGTGAATGAGGCTCGTGGCTACGTAGCCCAGATCCGAACAGCGATCCGAGGTCGAGGGAGCGGGAAGTCGCGAAGCAAGTCCGCGAACCGCTCCCATGTGAGACGCTTGCGTTGACTCCGGCGGCAGAGCCACTTGTACCAGGCTTTCTTCACCTGCTCGATGACCAGCAGCAAAGAGATGAAGTTGCCGCTGATACCGAAGTAGTTGAAGTGGCCCTGGATGCGTCTCTTGAGCGCCTTGTGCTGAGCCGCTACCGGAAGGTGCCGATGGCGACGACACCAATCGTAGACGGATCCAATGAACCGTCTCAGGCTCGCACTGCGTGTCTTGCAGGTCATCCCCCAACGTCCCTTGCGAGTCCGCGCCCAGTAGAACGTGAACCCGAGGAAGTCGAAGGTCGCCCGACCTTTCCCGCCCTCTTGCCGCTTCGGCGGACGCCGGAACGGGAGAAGACGCGTCTTGTCGGGATGCAGGGTCAGTCCAA
>JAAESQ010000016.1 GCA_024229275.1 bacterium
AGCCTGGCGCTCTTTCTCAAGAAGCACAGGATCGCGACCCTGCCTGATCTCAAGAAAACGTTGGGCACTCAGGTTAATTCCACCTTGTTTCGAAAGCTCAAGGAACTCTCCTACGTCACCAGCTACTCTCATCGTGGCCGCTATTACACGCTGGACGAAATAGCTCGGTTTGACGAACTCGGTCTGTGGTCCTTCCGGTCGGTTTGGTTCTCAAGGCACGGAACGCTGATCTCCACAGTGGAGGCATTGGTGGATGGCTCCGAAGCTGGCTACTACGCGAAGGAACTCGAGAACGTCGTCCACGTGGAAGTCAAGGTTCCTCTGTTGAAACTCGTAGGCGAGAGGCGGGTTCATCGGAAGGTTGTCTCTGGACTATATCTATACCTCTCCCGAGATCGTAGCCAGAGGGAGGTGCAATTAGCCGCCCGACGACTCCACGATGCCGAGCCCCCTGGCTTGGGGGTGGGGGCCGGTCTGCGCGTCTTTCCGGATGAGTTGAAGGCGGCGATCATCCTGTTCTTCAGCTTGCTCGACGAGAAGCAGCGGC
>JAAESQ010000017.1 GCA_024229275.1 bacterium
CAGGACGATCAGACGGACAATCAGGCGCCTCCTTGCCGGTTTGGATCCGTCCAAACCGAAGCACTCCGGCGAACTTTCTTCGACGTCCCCTCAAGAAGCCTCCTCACCAGAATCTGTGGGTACATTCTGGCTCGGGTAGTTTCCCAAGTGTATGATACAAAGCGACTTCCATCGTTCTGAAGCTCCGATAGCCGTACGCTTTTCTGGTGGTGACTTTGACTTTGTTGTTCAGGCCCTCGACAATGCCTGCTGAAATGGCCCCTTTGGCCCGGAACCAGTTCAGGATCAGAGGCCGATGAGCCCGCAGAGACTTGGCGACCTTCTTCATCGGTTCGATCTTGGAGCGCATCGTCCGGGTGCACCATCGATCCAGGAACCGCCCCGCCCAGTAGGGGGAGACATACCCCCAGAAGAACTGGAAGTCTTCTTTGAGCAGGTAGCTGCGGACGCTCTTGAGGTTGTAGCGCAGCAGATCGGCGAGTTTGATGTCCTGGGAGTCGGTCAGGTTCTCCGGGCGTTTGAGCAGGCACCAGCGGCTGCCCTTGAGTACCGGCTCGAGCCCTTTGGCCTTGAGCTCTCGGGCTTCGGCAGCTCGGACCTCGTCGATGGCCTTGTTCATCTTGGCGACGATATGGAACCGGTCGAGGACGTGGATCGCCTGAGCGGCTTTCTTCGCCAGGACCTTCAGGTAGGGCCACCACATGTCGCTGCAGACGTACTTCAGCTGAGCGCTGCGCTGTTTGCCGAACTGACGGAAGAATCTCAGCAGAGTTCGGATCGTGCGGTTCTCGCCGACCCACAAGAGGCGCTTGGAGTCAACGCCGATCTCGTAGACCAGGGTCACATAGTGGTGGCCTCGATGCCACTGGATCTCATCGACGCCGATCGCTTCGACGCCGTCGAGATCGCGGTGAGCCAGGCCCCACTCGACGACGTCCTCCACGGCGCGAAAGACGGTTTGCCAGCTGGTGCGAAAGCGTTTGGCGACGTCGGTCCACGTCAGCAGGCGGGCCCATTGGGCCAAGAAGATGGCATAGGCCCGCGTGAGCGGGGACTTGCCCTCGGCCCAGGGCACGCGTTCGACGCGCACGCCGCAGGTAGAGCAGTCGACGCGTCTCATGGCGTAGATGAAGACCACGGGGATGGCCCACAGCGGCACAAAGTCGAAGCGTCGAGGCGCCAAGGTATCGTAGCCACTGCCTCGTCGGTCACAGACCGAGCAGATCGGTCGGCTGTTGGCGCGCGGTCGCACGTGAACTTCGAGGGTCATCTCATCGTCTCGGCCGCAAAGCACGACGTCGTCGTAGACGAAAGAGGGGAACTTGTAGACGCGGTTGAGTATAGTCTTGACCAGCATTCTGCTCTCTCCTCCATGGATGAGGTGTGGTACCCACATCCTGGCAGGGTCGAGGGCAGAATGCACTCTCCTCTTTCGTGGTCTTTGCGTGGATC
>JAAESQ010000018.1 GCA_024229275.1 bacterium
AGCCGTTCCGCCTAGCCCTCATACCTATTCGCGCTCGTAAACCACTTCTCCGTCCATGACGGTCACGATGACCTGAGCCTGGTGGATCTTGAAGCGCCAGTAGCGGTTGAACTGATCCTCAGTCGGTTTGTTCAGGCGTGCCGCAGCCCTGGAGGGCAAACCCTCTGTCATGAAACCCAGCTACCACACATAACCCAACACCAGGTACCCCAATACTGAGATGAACGCGGCGATGAGGGCATACGGAATCTGGGTCAGCGCATGCTGCATCGGGGTGCACCCGGTGGCCTGCGCCGTCAGCACCGTCGCATCCGAATAGAAGCAGGCATGACTCCCGAATGTGCTGGCCGAAAGAGTCGCGCCGATGACCAGAGTCATGTCCGCGCCGAGGTTGTTTGCCAGCGTCGTGACGATCGGCAGAATGATGACGAACACACCCCAGTTCGAACCCGTCATGAACGACACCAGACCCATCGAGACGAAAATGATTGCCGGCAGCAGCTCGGGCGTCAGGACTGGTTGCATCGATTCAACCACGTAATTCGCCAGGCCGAGCGAATCGTTGACATCTTTCAGGATGAAGGCTGCCACCAGCACGGCCAGCGGTTCGATCATCGTCTTGAAACCGTCGATGATCGTGTCGAACGTGTCGTTCATGTCAAGTATGCGCGTCATCAGAATCACGGTCGCCGTGCCGGCAAGCGTGACGTAGATGCCTATCAGGAAGTCCTTGTCGAAATATAGTGTTGCTGAGATCAGCACCAGCATCGGCACTACAAACATCGATATTCTCGGCGTGACACCCGGTTTCGGCTCGATGCTCTTGTTCGCATCTTCGATATGCATCGCATCCGGCGGTACCGTTTGACCGGTGGTCTGCGCCCGATGCTCGGCAGTCTTCATACTACCCAGCGCCGGTATGGCGCCGGAAATCACCACCGGCACCAGCAACACCGCCACCCAGGCGTACAGCATGTAGGGAACCGCCGCGATATAGGTACTCAGTCCCTCGCCTTCCGGCGCGATGCCGTTGGCCACAATCAGGCCTGAAAAGAACACGGACCAGGTCGAAAATGGGATGATCACGCTGATGGGTGCCGCGGTCGAGTCCACCACATAGGCGAGTTTCTCTCTCGATATTCTGTATGTGTCGGTCAGGTTGCGCATAGCCGAACCGACCGCCAACGAGTTCAGATAATCGTCGACGAACATTATGATGCCGAGCACCCAACTCGCCATCAACACGCCCTTGGCCGACTTCACGTAACGCGAAATTTTTTCGGTGAAGGCGCTCGTCGCTCCGGTCCGAATCAGGAGCCCGATCAGACTCCCCATGAAGCCGCAGACCAGAATCACCCATGCCACGTCTTTGTCGGTCATCACCCGAAGGGAGGTTTCCGCAAAACCTCCAACGAACTTCACGCCATGAATGATGATGAGGCCCGCGATCGCCCCGCTGATCAGCGACTCGATCGGACGCCGGGTGATCAGAGCCAATATAAAAACCAGCAGGGTCGGGAGGAGCGATACGAAGCCCAGATCACTCATTCATTTGCACCTCCGTCAGCGTCTCGTCGAGCCTTGATACGATCGTGTCAAGTGTTTCGTAGCTGATAATGCCGGGTGGTTCGATGCGGTTGACCTTGGCGTTGTTGAGCGTTCCGCCGGTGAGCACCCCTCGTTTGAAGAGCCCCTTGGAGACCTCCCATCCGATCTCCTCCGTCGGATACTCGAGTCCGACGAGCAAGCCCTTGCCACGAACATCGACAAGGATCCGGTGCTTTGCTTTGAGAGCGATCAGCTTGTCTATCAGGTAGGCGCCCTTTTCCGCGATCTGCCGGGGCAGATCGTTCTCTATCGTGTACTTGATGGCGGCGATGGCAGCCGCACACGCCAGCGGATTGCCACCAAATGTGGGCGAACCCAGAATCCAGGGGTTGTCCTTCAGTTCGTCGACCCACATATGAGGTCTGGCCGCGATACCCGTGATCGGCATGACCCCGCCGCCAAACGCCTTGCCGTAGACGAGGATGTCGGGCACCACGTCGTGAGCTTCGCAGGCCCAGAGCGTGCCGGTGCGGCCCATTCCCGTCTGGATCTCGTCCAGGATGAGGAAGACGTCGTACCGGTCACAGATCTCACGCAGCTTCTGCAAGTAGTCGTCGGGGGGGACGATGATGCCGGCCTCGCCCTGGATGGGTTCAACGATCACTGCCGCAACAGATTCGCCGACGGCGATCAGATTCCGGATCGCGGTCTCCACCGCTTCGGCGTCGCCGAACTGGACGTGCTGAACGCCTTGGATGATCGGAAGATACGGAGTGCGGTAATCCGCCTTGCCGGTGCATGAGACGGCGCCCATGGATTTGCCGTGGAAGCCGTCGACCATGGAAATGAAGTAGTGCTTGCCCGAGGCGAGCCGGGCGAGCTTGAGGGCCATCTCCACCGCCTCGGCACCACCGTTGCAGAAGAACGCATACTGCATATCACCGGGTGTGATCATGGCGACCAGCTGGGCGAGGTATCCGCGGAGCGGGTCCACCAACTCTTGACTGTGTAGGGCGTAGCGGTTCAGCTGGGCCGCGACCGCCTTGACGATTTCTGGATTGCGGTGGCCGGCAGTGTAGACTCCGAACCCCCCGAGGCAATCGATGAACTTACTGCCGTGCACATCTTGGAAGGTCTCCTCCGAGTCCTCCCACTCGACGAACGTGGCGTCCGTGGACACGGACTTGCGATACAGCAGCCAGCCTGGATTGACGTGCTGATTGAAGTTGTCCACCGAGTCGTCGATGATTCTTTTCTTTTCCTCCTCGCTGAGTTCGGGATTCAAGATGTAGTCCAGCACCCGACTTGCCTGGTTGAGTGCATCTTTCCTGCTGTTACTCATAGGTTTCCTCCTTCAACTGATACCGCGTGAAATTGTCCATACGCGCACACTGCCGGTCTTCTGCGTCCTCAACGTGTTCCCCAGGCATAGGTCTGCATCTCGAGCTTCAAGTAGGTGAACGCCTCGGTGCCGCAAACACCGGGGATGCTGCGAATGTCATCATCCAGGAGCTCGAACAGCTGCTCCTGGTCCCCGCAGACGGCCTCCACCAGGACATCGAACCTCCCTGTTGTGACGGCCACGTAGCTGGCCTGCGGCAATTTGGCCAGGGCCTCAGCGACACTTTTGATTTTGATATCACCATCCACTTGAACGCCGATCATCGTCATGATGTTGAAGCCAAGGGCCAGGGGGTTTGTCACCGCGACGATTTGGATGGTGCCGCTGTCGATGAGCCGGCTGACTCGCTTCCGAACCGCGGCCTGGGATAGGCCAACGAGTGGGGCGAGGTCGGCATAGCTCTTCCTGCCGTCGTTCTGCAGTTCGCGGATCAGTGCCTTGTCGATTTCGTCAACCTTGCCGGGAGAAAAGTCAACCACCTGTTGGCTCGAGTCGTTTGTACTGCGCAAGGTTACCTCCGGTCGGAATGGTCGTGTGATAGCCCCTACAGGACCAATATAGTCAAAATTCTCCATGATTCAACCATAATCGTTGAGCATCTCGCCTTTCGGTTGTAAATCAGTCTCGCGCCACCTTTCGGCGGCGAGACAGTGAAAGGAAGGAGAAGGCCACGCGCGAGGTCGGTTCCATCACATCGGTCGCATCCTACGTGTATTCGACAAACGCAATGGAGATGATGGGCATCGGTTTCTTTCTTCATCTCGTCGCGGGATCGCCAACCACAACAGCATCGTCAAAGCAACTCAGATCCGGAGTTATCTAGCCCCAAATGGAGGCCCCCCGGCTTTGCCGGGGGATTGGTTACTCATAGGTCTCCATCTTCAACTGAGTCGTGCCTTTGTTTCCAGAGGGTCTTCTCTATTCTTTCAGGGCTTCATCCGCCCGGCGCATGATGTCTTCCAGCTTGCCGATGACCTCATCCGGCAGCGGATCTTTTTGCGGCGACGCGAGGATCTCTTCAACCCGCTCTTTTGCCTTGTCGTACATGTCCGGGCGCCCGATCTCATCCCACTTTTCATAACTGGACCGATCGCACAGGGCCGGGGCCATGAATTCCGCACTCCGGCAGGCCTTGGCCGTATTCATCTGCATCAAGAAATTCCCACCCGGTTTGACTTCCTTGATATCGTCGAAGTAGTTCTTGGCAGCCGACATGTCGATGCCGTCCCGGATGCGCTTGCAGATGCAAGCGATTTCATCATCGACCACAATCTGCTCAAGGGTCATCATGTTGCTGGTTTCCAGCGCCCCCGGACCCTGCACCAGATCCACGCCGTTCATCACCAGCGGCAGCGTTGTGGCCATCTTTTCCAGGATGGCCTGCGGACCGTGTTCCTTGGCGTCGGTCAGGCAGCCGGCCTGTTCGTTGGGCAGACCGTAGAAACGCGCCATTTCACCCCTGGCGGCGGCTTGAAGGAGCATCTCAGGCGAGCCTTCGAGAAACCCGCCGGTGTAGAACTCTGTGCTGCCGCTGGCATCACCGAAGATCAGCGGACAACCCGGCCTGGCCATCTGAAACAGCACCAGCGATGAAAGCGCTTCTGCATTGCCCAGAGCGATGTTTGAATACAAACTGGCCGGGCCGGTGGAGCCGGCGCAGGGCATGGGGAACAGGCAGATGGGCTGTTCGTACTCGATCAGATCAAGGTAGGCATCGCACATGTGGCCTTCGTGGGCCAGAGGGGCGAGCGTGCAGTAGACAACGGAGAAAATCTTCCTCTCTTTGACGGCATCGGCACTGCCGAGGATGGCTTCCAGCCCTTCGATGATGTAGGGGACTTCCGCCGGGTGGCCCAATTCATCCTGAATATGAAGAGAGGAATGCATATACGAGGTCAGTATTGTGCGGATGGTGTTGTAGAGCTTGGGTTTCTGAACGGATGTGCCCCACACCATGGATGCCAGCTTCATTTCATCAAA
Organism: bacterium; assembly: GCA_024229275.1. Lineage (GTDB taxonomy): Bacteria > Acidobacteriota > Thermoanaerobaculia > Thermoanaerobaculales > Sulfomarinibacteraceae > JAAESQ01. The sequence goes on from JAAESQ010000018.1 coordinate 4,931, forward strand.
AACCCTGAGGAAGTCGTAGTGGTCCTGCTCGGTGGCATTGCGCCTTTCGCCGGTTTTGAAATCGCGGGTGAAAATGCCGCCGTTGTCCAGCACATATCCGCTGTAGGTTGACGGCAGGGCAAAGTCTTTTTCCGGCGCCCGGGCACCGCAGACAAACGATTTAGGGGCCGTCTGGAGGGCCTGATCCACCAATTCCGCGGGAATTCTGGCGATGCCGCTTTCATGGTCCACCTTGGCGCCGTTTTTGGCGAGGATACCGAGGGCCTTCTTGCTGTGGAAAAGGGCGCCGACCTCCTCGAGGATGCGGATACTCTCGTCATGAATGACTTGTTGCTCTTCGGAAGACAAAAACTGAGCTTGTGTCAACATTTCCTCAACTCTCCTATGGGTGATTTAATCCGAGGCCAACGAATTCAGAGAGAGGACCTCGCGGCTCCACGCTTCGAGCGTATCACGGGGTCGCGCCCGGGGAGAGTAGCTCGATGGGCTAGGGCTGTTGACACGGCAGAACGACCGAGCTTAACCTCGTGTGAAGGCCGATTCGCATCGATTTGTCGGGCAGTTTTTTTCGGACCGATGCACAGTCGTGAGGGCTAAATTGAGCAAACGAGATGACCATGATCTGGGAATGGACCGGCCGATCACGCGGCGCGCGTTCCTCGACGGCGTCCGCATTGCAGCTACGGGTTCGCTCCTGGGCACGGGCTGGCTCACCGGATGCAGATCGGAAGTTCCTGTTCCCGGCATCGAAGCGGACTACTACCCGCCTGCTCTGACTGGACTGCGGGGAAGTCACGATGGCTCATTCGAGAGGGCCCACGATCTCCGGGACGGCAGATCGAGGATCCGCGGCACCACAACGGATACGGGAGAGGACTACGACCTCGTCGTCGTGGGAGGGGGCATCAGCGGCCTGGCTGCGGCCTACTTCTTCCGTCAGGCGGAGGGCCCGGGCTCCAAGATCCTGATCCTGGACAACCACGAAGACTTCGGAGGGCACGCAACGCGCAACGAGTTCACCTCGGGGGGCCGAACCCTGCTGATGAACGGGGGAACCCTCAACATCCAGGATTTCAACTGGTACGACGAGGTGTCGCAGGGGTTGATCAGGGAGCTTGGGATCGACATGGAGCGCTACTCGGAGTTCGAGGACGACGAGTTGTACCCATCGCTTGGCTTGAGCCGGGGTGTCTTCTTCGACAAGGAGACGTTCGGAGTGGATCGACTGGTGACGGGGCGGCGCGAACTCGGGTGGCGTGAGTTCCTGGCCAGAGCACCGCTGTCGGAGCGGGCCCGCAACGATATTGCGCGGCTCTACGAGGAACAGGTCGATTACCTTTCGGATCTCTCTTGGGAAGATAAGGAGGCTGCCCTGCGGCGGATGAGCTATCTCGAATACCTCACCAACGTCGTTGGGGTCCACCAGGACGCGATCCCCTATCTCCAGGCACTGCCAGTGGGAACCTGGGCGATCGGCATCGACGCGTTTCCCGCCTGGGCCGCCTGGGACTCTGACTATCCGGGCTTTCAGGGTATGGACTCTGGCGAGAAAGCCAGCGAAGGGGCGTATTTCCGATTCCCCGACGGCAATGCCTCGATCACGCGACTCCTGGTGCGCTCCATGATTCCGGGCGCGGCTCCCGGTAATGACATGGACGACATCGTCACTGCACCATTCGATTACGCACAGCTCGATCGAGAGGAGGCGCCCGTCCGGATCCGTCTCAACAGCACGGCGATTCGAGCGCAAAACGTGCCGGATGAGCGGAATCCGGAGGCGGTTGAGATCACATATCTGCGGGGTGGCAAGGCCCAGAGGGTGCGGGGGCGATCCTGTGTGCTGGCCTGCTACAACATGATGATCCCATATCTGTGCCCGGAGCTTCCGGAGCAGCAACGGGAAGCCCTATCGTACGCCCTGAAGGCGCCGCTTGTATATTCGCGGGTGCTGATTCGCGATTGGAAGAGCTTCGAGCGGCTGGGACTCCAAGGAGCGTATTGTCCGGGGAGCTACCACAGCAGCGTGCGACTGGGCGATCCGGTGAGCATGGGGGGGTATCACTGCCCGCGCACACCGGACGAGCCCATGGTGCTGCAGCTCACCCGGGTGCCGTTGCAACCGGGTTTGCCGGCGCCGGAACAATGGAAGATCGGGCGGAAGGAGCCGGCCACCTTCGAGATGTTCGAACGCAAGATCCGCGACCAGCTCGGGCGCATGCTGTCGGCAGGGGGGTTCGATCCGGCCCGGGACATCGAAGCGATCACCGTCAACCGCTGGTCTCACGGCTACGCCTATGGATACGATCCCGCCACGAGTGAGGTGGATTTCCTCACCGATTGGCCGGAAGAGAGGCAAACCTGGCTGCGCGCCCGTCGCCCGTTCGGCCGCATCGCCATCGCCAACTCCGACGCGGCGGCAAACGCCATGACCGAGGCAGCCATCAGCCAGGCCCATCGCGCGGTCAGTGAGATCCTCGGCTAGTTCCCGCCCACAGCTACTGCGGCTCTCACATCGGATCGACGTGGCAATTCCAACAGTAGGGGTCCACCCCGATGTAGTCGTGGCACCTGTCGCAGAACTTTTCCTTTTCCCAATGACAGCTCAGGCAAGTGCCGGAAAGGCTCTTCTCATGTCGGCGGCCGTCGCTCGCCGTATAGATCCGGTCGTTGGCACGGACGGCCTCATCCCGCCAATCCATCAGGAGCCGCATGTGGTTCACTCTCATGTAGTCCGTGTCCTCCACGCACTGACCGCCTTCGTGCGGATAGCTCAGCGTGGGGAAAGCGGCCCTCTCGCCGTCGGCCAGGTTGTACCAAATGGGGGCCGTCATCACGACCACGAAGACGACGAGCGCCACGCCGATCCTGCCCTTGTCACTCATCGGCTCCATCCTCCGTCGTTGTTTGGTATTTCAGCTACTAGGACTTTGGGTCGACGACCACTCGACAAACAGGATATATGAGGGGGGATGGAAAGTCCCTGTTCCGCCTCCATATCCGGATCGGATCGTCGAGGGTCAGGTCACGGACAGAGATTTTGCTTTGAGTCGCGCACGATGCAGTATCTTCTGGTTTCTCTTCGTCTGCGGGTCATAGCGGTCCCAGATCACCTTCATGGCCATGAGCGCGAGCGGCACATGCAGCGCAAAAACCGTCAGCGTAACCAGTGCCTCGCCTGTCGCCCAGTTGATAGACCCATCGGGGAGGAGTTCACCGGTTCCGATCTGGTAAGGGATCACGTAGTAATTCAACATCCAAAATGGCATCACACAGCCGTACACGATCAAGCCAAGTGGCGCCAACAGAGTTATTCTTGTTTTTGCCCGGTCAAGATCGGATGGTAACGCCTGGTGCAATCGCATGCGATAGCACTTTTCCTCGCGGCTGACTCTGCCACGCGCTGAAAAAACAAAAATGACCGCAATGCTCACCGCAGTGCCGATTGCCACTGGATAGTATTCCGGCATGTCGTAGATGCCGAGATAGTCGATGGTTGCGGGTATCACGTTCATGAAAAAGCCCGAGACCATGCCCCAGAAGGCCGCATCTTTCGTGATGCGTTTGCTCCAAATGCTCATCAGCCCCACGGGGCCCCAGGTGGATGCGAAAACGGTACCGATGAACAACATGAACCAGAAAATGTTGGGCGGGAAGAAGTAGCAGCAAACCAGCACGACGATACTGGTGATCAGCATGATCTTGCGCGTTGTGTTCACGGTGAGGGCAAGCGGTTTCCTGCCCATATCGTTGCTGACGCTGAATCCCACGAGTGACAAGAACGTGGAGGCCGACGACAGGGCGGCAGCCACGATTCCCGCCAGCAAGAACGCGCCCAGAAATTTCGGCACCATCGATTTTGCGGCCCATATCAGGACGGTTTCGGACGGCGTAATATCCGTTTTCGCCAAGTTGATGAGTCCACCGGCACCGTAGACCAGCATCTGCAGAACAATCACGCAGAAGCAGGCCAGGATGGCGGCACGCAATACGACATGCTCGTTACGCGCCATCAAGTGACGACTGGCCTGCCAAGGGCCGACGGCGTACACGAGGGCCCATGCGATGTCCACGACCACCGACCAGATCACATAATCCACCGGTTTCGGCCAATCCGTGCCCTCACCGATAATGCCCGTCCAGGATGCGATACCGGCCTTGCTTTCCAGACGCGCCATTTCTGTGATCGCCGTGCTGATACCGCCAAAACCATTCACGATATACGCAACAAAGAAGACCGTTGCGGTCATGAACAGCAGAAACATCAGCGTGTCGGTGATGATCACACCTTTGGATCCGGCGTACATCGTGAAAAGCGTGTAGGCGAACCAGGCGATGATCAAGCTGGTGACAAACGGCAGACTCGTGAGATCGGCCAGCAGAAGAGCCGCGCCTTGCGTCACGATCAGCAGATAGCCGCCCAGGCCCAGGATGATCGTGAACCCGGCAAACTGCTGTAAACGGCGACTCTGAAAGCGGCGTCCCAAATAGTCAGCCACCGTTGGCGCGCGGCTGCGCCGCAGATAGACTCCGAAGAACAGGGCGCCAAGCATGTAGCCGGTGACAGCAATACCGGGGAAGAGCAAATAGGCGCCAAACTGGCTGTCGTACGTAAACGCAGCCTCGCCCATAAAAATGGATGTGCTCATCACGCTGGCAACCAGGGTTCCCAGGATCAATAGCGTAGGTGCCCGCCTTCCGGCGACAAAATAGTCATCCAGTTTCTTGACGGAGCGCCCGGCATAGCTGCCGATCACAACGTAAATCAAGATGCTGACGCCGATTGTTGTGGTGAACAGATCCATATTCGCCTTGCTGTGGGGCCTCGTGCCCACCTCTATGTTTGCCCGGATCTGTGTTCAGGTCAAAGATAGAGATGGCGGATTGCGCATCCACGGCCATCACCAATACGTCGGGGGGCTTGAGTGGCTTGTGCTCGGAGCATGGCTTTCGCTACACTCCGCGGCTGCTGCTTGATGAAAACGACATGATCTGCGACTACAAGGCTCTGAAGATGCTCTTCGTCGACCTCGTGGATCGCCTCAACCACGCCATGGCCCTCAACTCCGAGGAAGCCCGCAGATCTCGGCGTCGAGCATCGAGTTCTGAGTATCCGACATGCAGCGTCGAGGATCGAGCATCATGAATCGATAGCGAGTTCGGGCAATGTGACACCCGCTACGCAAGTGATGAGCTACGAGGTCAGAGGATGCCGGGCCTTCTCCAGGACCTTTGTGCTGACTCCCATCTCGTCACCGATGAAGGCCATGGCCTCGCGAAGATCGGCGACGGCGAGGCGTGGCGGCACCACGACCTCGGCGGACATGTTGAAGAGAGGTGTTCCGCTCATGGGTGCTGCCGAGACATCAGTGTGCATGTTCTCGACGTTGATTCCCTGTTCCGAGAGATACTGCGCCACATGGTTGATGATCCCCATGTGGTCGGCGCCGAGAACGGTGATTGAGCATCGTAACGAAGTCGAATCGTCAGCCTCGTCGTCGGCCTCGCTGAGACGGGTGAGGACGTCGAACTTCGTGTAGTGGAGATCGTCCACGGCTCTTCGCAGGTCGTGGATTCTGTCTTCGGGGGCGCTGACGAAGACCAGCATGGCGAAGTCGCCGCCGAGACGCACCATCCGGCTCGCCTCGACATTGCCGTCGTAGTGGAAGATCAGCTTCGTGAACTCCTCCACCAGACCGGGCCGATCCCGCCCGACTGCAGTCAACACCATTTGCTTCCGCATTCGGCACACCTCTCCGTCGCAGAGAATAGTCTCCATGGTACCGCACACTGGCCGGGGGCAGGTCACCGTATCTATGACCGGGCGGAACTGACGGTCCTCATCGGGCACGTGCTGTCAGGTGGTGAAGAATAGTCCACCGTCTATCCAGGGGCGGGGCGTCGAGGAGCTCCGGTGGAATGCCCACTGGCCGACTGCGGGCGGGAGCGATGTGATCGCCCCGGTCCTGCGCCCCTACGGCCGCCTTCACGTATGCGGCGACGGCGTTGGCGTCGATGCTTTCCTCGGTGAGCCGCCACTGGCGAAGGGCCTTTGTCGTGCCCTCCTGGGCGTTGACGAGCACGCCCTCTGGGTCGGGGAGCAGGGCGCCCAGGAAAAACCAGAGCCCGAAGTAGCTCTTGAATGCCCCGGGGCCCACCACGTTCTTGCCGCCGCGGGTGTAGCACGGAGCGCCCCACTTGGTGATCTCCTCGAGTCCTGAGTCCAGCAGGATTCAACGTAGCCTGCGAAGCCCGTCTTGCCAAGCCGGAGCCCTGGCGATGTACTCGTCGGCCGTGGTGATCTTCGCCATCGGTCGTCTCCTCCGTTTCTGAAGGTCCGCAGAGGAGCAACTTCAACGGAGGCCCGGCCAATTCCGCCCTGGGGAATGCCGCCTCCGATCGCCTCACTCGTCTTTCTGAGCACCTCCACGCCGAGCATTCGACGAGCTCACAGAGAATGACAGTCCAGACGAGCTGTCCTGAACGAAGGCGCGAAGCGCCGGAGCTGAAGGATCGGATGGAGTCTGCAGAATTGCTACCGATCCCTCGACTGCGCCGCCGTCAGCACCGGCGACAACCCGCTCTGGAGCGACGGCGATCCCGTGCTCACGGACCAGCGTGGTTGGCCGAGGCCGAGCGGCAGTGCGTGCGACATTGGAGCTTTCGAGCTGCAGGTGCAAACCTCGCCTCCGGGGATCCCGACGCTCGGCTCGGCAGGCTTCATCACGCTGATCGCCCTGCTGGGAGGAATCGCGGCGTGGAGACTGCGGTGGGGCGCTGCCTAGAAGAGCACGGGCGACTGCGTCGGAGCCGATTTCCTCCAAGCAGTGCCAGAAGACCGTGGAATGCTCGACCGTTTGCTGGAGCGGTCCTTGCCAGCGTCACGAAACCTGGTTCTCGGCGCACTGGATGGAGCCCTGCCGTCAGATCTGTGAATCCTGGGGCTTGGAGTTCACCGCCATAGTCTCGATCGGCGGCCAGGACCCAACAATAACTGATGGTGGGGCCACCGCCTGTGTGTGCCAGCCGGCGCATCTGGTGGTGTCTACACCGAACCAAGCCGCAGTTGCGGTTGCCACCAACCTAGCCGCGCCTATCCAGCAGGAACTCGACGAAGAAGATGAGGAGGAGGGCGAACACTAGGCCTCTGTTACCTTCTGTTCAAATACTCACTCGCATCCAAGATGGATGGTGACCGCCATCACTGAGGCTCGCTAGGGTGGTCAGTAGATTTGACTCAGAGGTCCCCTGATCGAAGTATGAATCAAGACGTGAGGTCGGCACGATGAGAGCATGTATCGGCTTGTTGATCGTCGCGAGCCTCGCAGGATCAGTTCCAGTCAACGGTGCTGATGAGCAGAATCACCGTTGCCCCGGACGCAAACAAATGGCGAAAAAAGTGCCGGCCGCCGGTAGCACAACCCACCCAGCCTCCGCGCTTGTTCACTTGCGGCCACGTGCTGACGGGCACACCAGCACCTGGCAGTTTCAGGCTCAACACCGTCGCCAAGAGCCATCCCGAGTCGTCATCGCTCATCACGGGCTTGCTCACGACGGCTCTTCCGGTCGCGACAACGAGCACCTCGACCCAGCCGTGGTCCAGACCGTGATCGACGAGGCGGTTATGGCCTTCACCGGTGAGGGATCGTTGCTAGAGGCCTGGCAGGAGATCATCCCGGATCCTTCCAAAAAGGTAGCGATCAAGGTCAACTGCCAGATCACCGGTATTTTTAGCAAGGCAGTTGTGGTCAACGCAATCGCCAACGGTCTTCTCGCTCGCGGCGTATCGGAAGACAACATCATCATCTACGACCGGACCGACAACGCCTTTGGCTATGCAGGTTTCGTACGCAACCCTTCCGGCCCAGGGGTGCGCGTGGGAGTGCTCAACTACGACGATTTCGGCGGATATAGTAGCCACTCCGAGCTGTACGAGATCGCCAAACTCCTCATCGACGAAAGCGGTGATTTTGACTGCGACTACCTCATCAACGTCCCGGTGTGTAAGGCGCTTGACGGCTATTCCGGAGTTACATTGTCGATGAAGAACCACTATGGAACATGCTCACCACGGCATGACGACATCCACAATGAGATCTGCCTCACAAACGCGCTCCCACCTATTCGCGACAAGACCCGCCTGATCGTGCTCGATGCCTTCTTCTGCGAGTACAAATGGTACAACGGGCGTGACCAATCCTGGGTCGACGTCATCAACAAGGTCATCGTCAGCGACGACCCCGTGGCGGTCGACTATCACGGTTGGCAGATCATTGAGGATCTGCGATCGGCACATGGCGAGCCACCGGTCTATCCCTACCCCTCGTTCATCGATTTCGCAGCCGACGTTTACGGCCTGGGCACCAACGATCCCGCCCAGATGGAGATCATCGACCTGAACCTCCACGACCCGGCGGAGATATTCGCTGACGGATTTGAGACCGGCAACACATCGCGCTGGTCTC
>JAAESQ010000019.1 GCA_024229275.1 bacterium
CCGTAGGCTTTATCTTCCTACAGTCCAACTCAGCACAGGCCGTTGCTTCATCGGATTCTCCAATCAAGACTGACTCTCGTCCGCCAAAATATCGGCCGCGACTGAATAGTCTAAACCCTTTACTCGCAGAGAATTGCATGATCTCATAAGCAACTGTGTATTGGTGTACTATTACTATGATTCACTATTAGCACGCTGAAACTGAGCCCTGTGTTGCAGTGTCTGCCTGGACTCTCCCACTGTCCTTTTTGCTTCGTTTCCTCCCGCAAGGTCGAATCAATCAAAATTCGCATGACGTACCACTGTACCGCTACAGTAAAATCTTCGCCTCAATCTCTGAGAATAGTACTATTATGCCCATCGTCAGATCGCGCCGGAGGATAGGCCATGAAAGACTCAATGATCCCTCTGAAGACGTGTGAACTCTTCTCGTCTGTCTCAGATGACACTCTGGCCCGCGTGGCCCCACTTGCCCGCTCAATCGAACTCCAACTAGGTGAGCGACTATTCAGCACCGGCGATCCTCGCACTTCAATTTACGTCATTTCAAGCGGTGGACTGCGAATCCGAGCCGAGGACGGGAATGGGGATTCCGTTGTACTGGGGTCCGGCGATGCAGTCGGAGAGGCTGCCCTTATCGATCAGAGTGCCCATACCGCCTCAGCAGATGCTGTGGGATCTACCAAGGTTCTTGCATTTGACGCTGAAGAGTTGCTCAGTGTCCTGAAGGAAGATCCGGCACTCCTCCATCAAGTCCTGGCCAACGTCGGTCGTGTCGTGATCAGGCGTCTTCAGTACGCCGGATTTCGTCGCGCCGGTTGGGAGCAGATCTACAGATCGGGGGCTGTCAGGCGTGAACATGACCTCCTAGGCGAACGGGAAGTACCCCACGATGCGCGGTATGGAGTACAGACACTTCGCGCAGTCGAGAATTTTCCCATAACCGGCATTCGAGTTGGCCATTTTTCACACTTGGTGCGCGCTCTAGCCATGGTCAAACAGGCAGCGGTTCGTGCGAATAGAGAGTTGAATCTGATCCCACCATCGATCGCGGAAGCAATTGATCAAGCATGTCAAGAGATCATCGACGGGCATTGGCATGGCCATTTCGTTGTGGACGTCATCCAAGGCGGAGCGGGCACCTCGACGAACATGAATGCAAATGAAGTGATTGCCAATCGAGCGCTTGAATTGCTCGGTCATGACCGCGGGGACTATATCCATTGCCATCCCAATAATCATGTCAACTTAGGCCAGTCGACCAACGACGCCTACCCAACAGCAGTGCGGGTTGCACTGGTGAATGAGCTTCAGGATCTACTGAGCACGTTGACCACGCTTGAGTCTGCTCTCAGACTCAAGGCCGGGGAGTTTTCCGATGTCCTCAAGATGGGTCGCACTCAACTCCAGGACGCGGTTCCTATGACCCTCGGTCAGGAGTTCGAGGCCTTCGCAGACACTACCAGGGAGGACATCGCACGCCTGAGTGAAACTTCAGCTTTGTTTCTTGAGGTCAATCTCGGAGGAACTGCGATAGGCACCGGAATCAACGCCGATCCAGAGTACCCCTTAATTGCAGTCAAGGAGCTGAGTCGCATTTCGGGACTCGAACTCAAGTTGGCGCCGAACCTTGTCGAAGCAACGCCTGACACCGGCGCATTTGTCATGTTCTCCGGAGTGCTCAAACGCGTTGCCGTAAAGTTGTCGAAACTCTGCAACGACCTTCGTCTGTTGTCATCTGGACCGCGCTGTGGCTTGAATGAGATCAACCTCCCTGCCATGCAGCCCGGCTCATCGATCATGCCCGGTAAAGTCAACCCCGTTATACCGGAGGTCGTCAACCAAGTGGCTTTTCAGGTCATCGGCAACGACCTCACGATAACTCTCGCCGCAGAAGCCGGCCAGCTTCAACTCAACGTCATGGAGCCTGTGATCACGTTTAACCTCTTTGAATCCCTCGACATGCTCACCGCAGCTGTGGAGACGTTGTCGTCACGGTGCATAACAGGAATCACTGCCAACACGGACCGTTGCCGCCAACTTGTCGAAGAGTCCATTGGTATTGTCACAGCCCTAGTGCCTGTTCTCGGCTATGAAAGGGCAGGTGAGATTGCTAAAGAAGCTTTACAGTCGGGCCGATCAGTTCGCGAGATTGTGATCTCCGACGGCGACCTCCCCGCGGCGGCTATTGATGAAGTCCTGCAGCCGGATTCGATGGTTCGGTAAGAGCCTAACAAACAGGGCCCGGTGAACGATTTCAGTACCACGCCTCCTCCTGTCAATGACTTCCCGGACTGTCATCGATGGCCTCTTCTATGAGTTCTGCCCACTTGTCCATGATCAATAAGACTGCGAATCGCTCGGTAACCTCAAGTGCTCTTCTGCTCATCTGACTTCGTTTGCCGGGATCAGACATTAGGCTTGCGAGGTGCTCTGCAAGTGCAGGCTCGTCCCCCAATGGGGCCAGCAAACCATCGATACCGTGCCTGACGATCTCTCGTGGACCATAGGGACAATCGACCACCACAACAGGCAGTCCACACGCGAGAGCCTCCACAACCGCGTTGGGAAATCCCTCAGAAGGTGAGGCGTGCACAAAGATCTCAGCGCGTTGCAGAAGTGAGTCAGGTTTGGATACAGCGCCGAGAAAATGCACCCTCTGTCTCAAGCCGAGGTCGTCCCGAAGCCTCACCAACGTGGATCTTTCCGGTCCATCTCCGATGATGACCAGATCCCAGTCATCGTGCCTCTCTGCTGTGAGGGCAAAAGCACGCAGTACAACATCGAAGCCTTTGTCGTCGAGAAGACTTCCCATCGCCGCAATCGCTGGCTTCGACACCGGCCATTCATGCTCAACATAAGTCGGCGCGCTCGCTGGATTAGGAATCACCGATGATCGAGCTCTTATCGAAGACGGCTGGTCTCGCAGTTTGCGCTCAGTCTGAAACACCAGTCTCGTTGCGCACGGATAAACCCAAGATCTCCACGCCATGAGGTCAGGGCTGTCTGTTACTCGCTCCCCGACGTTTCCGCGTTCACATGCGATGACTGGGATTCCCGAAGCACAACACCCAATGATGCTTGCTATGTTAGGAATCGGAGTGAATGCGATAACCACATCCGGGTTGTGTTGAACAAGCCGTTGCCGAAGCAGTTGGATTCGCTGCACCAAATGGATCGGCATTCGGCCGATAACTGAGTTCAACCGTCGAGCACCGATGTTCTCCTTTGTCACACCGTAGAAGGTTCTCGATAGACATCGACGGAGGGTTTCAGACAATGACCCAATCAGTTTTCGAGAAATCCACTCGCCCGATGTACGTATCGGTCCTGGTCGCCCGAGGAGCTCGAAATTGACCTTGTCATGGAGTTCATATACGGATCTCGCTCTGCTTGCGAGGTCGTACGACAACACGCTCACACACCACCCGCGTTCTACTCCAGAGTTGGCGAGTAATGAAATCACCCTTTCGGCTCCACCGAAGCCGTCCATGCCTCCGATCACGAAGACGACACGTTTCAATCCGTCCTCCGGGACCCACCATCATCCAGCGCGTTCGATCCAGCTTTGTCCGAGAAAAAGCTCCAAACTCCCCGCAACATCCTTTGTGCGGCTCCGATCCCTCTCTCGCCTGTCAGAACGCTAAGGCGCACCGACCATCCGATAGCTCCAAGAATGAAACGAAGCATGCCGACCTCATCCTCTGCGAGGTCTCTCACGACTTCTCCCATCGACTCGGCCATCTTCTCCGGACTGAATTTCTCCATCGCACGCCGAAAAGCGTTCTCTCCGAGTGCACGGGCCATTTGCTCATTCGCAAGAAACCGATGGATAGCATCCGCTACATCCATAGGATCGTCGGCATCTACTAGCAGGCCTGTTACACCGTCCAGGATAGCCTCGGGCACTCCTCCTTCCTTGCCGCCTATGCTGGCCCGGCAACACAGCGCGGCTTCGACGTATACAATGCCAAAACCTTCGAAACGATCTCGACAACGGCTTGCCATGACGAACACAGTGCTCAGCTCTAGCAACTCTACTTTGTCTTGTTCCGAAACCTCCCCCGCAAATACTACGGAGGAGTCGATCCCGAGTCGCAAGGCCAGTGATTCCAGCTCCTGTCGCTTCTCTCCGTCTCCTCCGAGAATTACTCTGAGATCCGGGAAATGCTCGAGTAGTCCGGGCACTGCCCTCAGCAACACATCCTGACCCTTGTCCACGCCGAGTCGCGCGACGCAAACGACGACGGGCCCACCACTGATTCCATAGAGTCTCTTCAGCCTCTCTAAGTCTTCGATTGTCGGCTTGTGCAAGCCACTGCGATCCACAGCCGGGTAAACCTTGCGAAGCGACCGCGGAAGATCGACCTTGCACTCCTCCAGACACCGTCTCCCTGCATCGCTGCTATGCACGAGAACGCTGGCTCTCTTGAAAAGACGAGTCAGCCGCGCTCTTCCCACGCCATTCAGCACCCTATGCTCTGGGTGAAATGCTTGCCACACCTCTGTTCCGTGTACTACCAACGCATAAGGAAGAAACGGAGGAGGCAGAACGGCGAACTCCTCAACGCTTCCCGGATCAGCCAAAATCACTATGTCAATACGCTGCCTAACGGCTAGCCACCAAAGTCGCCACCCTACCCGGACCGGTGCAGAGTTTCCAAACCGAGAAACACCAACACAACCGCCAAATCCCAGCTCCGGCTGTTCGCCCTCTCTGGTCAGCAGCCAAACCTTACACCCTATTTTGTTCAAAGCGGCCACTAACTGTGCGGAGTAGACGCCGGCGCCTCCTCGAACCGGTGGGTACTCATGGGAATGGACAAGCACCCGCAGAGCTCTACACGAGCCCCGACGTTTGCTATTTGACTGCAATTGCCTTCATATCCCTTCCGGGGTGGTGGGTCAGAGTCTTGTGATCTACCTGAACGGTAGAGAAACCCGCGTTGACGAGCGTCTGCTTGAGTTCTCTTGCGTTCCAGAGATACCGGTGTGTCTCATATTCGAGTCCATCCCACTGATTGCCATAGAACATCTGCTTTGCCAGTTTCCTATTCGTCCGCGATACATGAAACAGCCACAGCACGCAACGCCAAAAATCCGGCGTTTCTATATGCAGTCTTCCTCCCGGCTTCAGCATCCTGAACCAGTCCGCCAGTATGGCAACTCCCTCCCAGCGCGTGAAATGCTCGAAAGTGTGCGACGTAAATATCTCATCCACGCTCTCGTCAGGAAGTCCCAGATCTCTGAGGTCGCCCAATACGTCAGCGATGCAGCCTCGTCTTGACGAATCCGCCATTCTGGGATCGTGCGGGAACAAATCGACATTGATGAAGTCTCGCCACCTCTCTCCCCCGCAACCCAGATGGAGCTTCACTTCCCCCTTGCCTCTTTTCTCGACAACTTCTCTCAGAGGCTGCTGATCCGTCATGCTCACTCCGAGCTACCCTTTCGCGCGGCGTGATCCCAGCGATGATCCATGTATGTGATCTCGCCGTGCGACGGGGTGACTCGGCCTGTGCCAAAGAAGTCGCCGGCTTCAACCCGAAACGAAAACGCCCTCTGTAGATAGTCGGCCACAACACCGTCCGTGATCACGCGCAGATCACCACTGTATGCCCCCGGCGGCAGAGGTAATCGTCGCACAACGACACCACTCACTCCGGCTCTAGCGAGTTCTGACAACGACCCGTGACGATCACCTGAATCCAGGTGGCAGATCTTGTCGCCGCGCTGATTGAACAGACTAATCGCCCACTGTGATCGACCGGCTAACTCTTCGGCCTCGTACTCGATCTCAATCCGGACATCCTGCCCACTCAGAAAGGCAGGTCTATCGTTTCCTTCGGAATCCGCCAGCCGGACACCGACGATTCGAACCCGACCGTCGCCGGATCTGTCCTCACGTATTGAAAGATCCGCCTCTGTCGTGCATTCGCCTGTGGTCGCGAGATATCTTCCGATTTGTTCCTCTATCGGTCCTTGACCCCGAACCTGCCCATCTTCAAGGTAGATTCCGGTTGTGCAGAGTGTTCGGATGACACCCATGTTGTGGCTCACAAAAAGAATCGTTCGCCCCTCGTTTCGCGCTACTGACTCCATCTTGCGAAGGCATTTTGACTGAAACGCGGCGTCGCCAACTGCAAGCACCTCATCGATGATCAAGATCTCAGGATCGAGATGGGCCGCCACGGCAAAAGCAAGGCGCAACTGCATGCCGCTTGAAAAGCGCTTGACCGGTGTGTCGATGAACGACTCTACTCCTGCAAACTCTACAATCTCGTCGAACTTCCTCTTGATCTCGAATCTGCTCATGCCCAGAGCAACACCGTTGAGATACACGTTCTCCTTTCCGGTTAACTCTGGGTGAAATCCCGTTCCGACTTCCAAGAGGCTCGCAACCCGGCCACGCAGCGTGACACTCCCCGTTGTCGGCTCTGTGATCCTGGAGAGAATCTTAAGCAGTGTCGTCTTACCGGCTCCATTTCGGCCCACAACTCCCAAGACCTCGCCTTCGCGAAGATCGAACGAGACGTCCCGCAACGCCCAAACATACTCTTTTCCGCTCTTGGTCCTCTTCTCGCCTCCTCGCCTTTTCCCGAACCACAGCTTTCCCGCAGCGGTCACTGCATCTCGAATTGTGCTCGGTCGCCCTCCACCGACGAATTGGCCCAGCCGATACTGCTTGCCAAGTCCATTCGCCTCGATGAGAACTCGACTCACACTTCTCTCCTTCTAAATGACGTCTGCAAATGTTCTCTCCGTCTTACGAAAATAGCGAATGCCAAGTACTAAGAGCAGCACTGCCACCGCACCCGACATGCACCATCCGGGCAAGAATGCTGAACACTCACCTCCAAAAAGACACCAGCGAAATCCATCGATCATCCCTACAGCCGGATTGACTGAATACAGTATCCGAATCTCGGGAGACACGACGTCACTGACGTAGCCAACAGGTGATATGAACAATCCGAACTGTACCAAGAATGGCGTTACCTCGCGGAAATCACGATATCGAACCATCAGCGCACCCAGCCACAATCCACAACCAACCGCCGCACATAATCCCAGCAGAGCAAACAGCGGAAGAAAGAGCACTTGCCACGACGGCACAATGCGCGTGAGCATCAGAATTGAAGAAAGCACAACCAGGCTACATGCAAAGTCAACTAGGGCCGGTGCGAGACCGCTCAAGGGTATGAGAATTCTTGGAAAGTAGATCTTCGAGATCATATTTGCGTTGCTCACAAGACTTTGGCTCGAGAGTGTCATCGACGAGGAAAACAGCTGCCAAGCAACCGTTCCAACTAGTACGACCACGAAGTATGGGATCTCCTCTGGACCCGGCATCTTCGCTAGCCTGTTGAATACAAAGGTAAATGCAACCATTGTGACCAAGGGCCGCAGAATCGCCCACGCGATACCAAAAACCGTTTGCTTGTAGCGAACCAAGATGTCACGCCATGCAAGTAACAGAAACACTTCACGGTAGCGCCAAAGATCGCTTGCGTATTGCTTTTCCGCAGTGCCGGCTCTGATCGTCAATTCATCCATCGGCATACCATCGCGGATACCTTGTCACAGGTGTACGCAGCCCACTCCAACCGATACTTCAGGAGTTCCTTCGCCGTGGAGTTCACCCGGCCATTATCATGATAATCCTGCACGAAATCGAATTCGCACCTATATCTCACCCAACTCTCTATCATTCTACCGCCTACGACTCTATTATGCGCCTGCCTTCGACTATCGAACGCTAGAGGAAAATCCCCTCACCAGTTTTCGCCTTGCCCATATTCCCCACTTTATTCGATAATCAAACAGGCAGACGCCACTGTGAACCGCAGACTGGATTTCCCTTCCGAACAGCTTGCCACTGCGATCGATCGTCTCCGTTCATGACGGCGCCCCGGAGTGGACCACCAGTAGCCCTTTACTCGACCACGACGTAGCGAGACAAGGAGGCCAGCAAGTCGAAACCGTCCCAATACGTACCGAAACTGAGTGCTCTTCCGATCGGCACAATACGATCAACTCCTCTACCACTGAGGTCCTCGACCAGCCCCTCAAGCTCCGTCCTGTCGAACCCGAAGTAGGTCAGCGTCTGGTCACTTCGTCTGATGTGAGGCACAATCTGCCCAAGCCGCTCGATATACACTTGGAAAAACAGACCTCCACCGCAGAACCTGCCGCGCACATCACTCATTTCGTGAAGGCCTATGACCGCAAGTTCGTTCGCGAGCTCGAAGCACTCTGAAACGGGATGATCCAGTACGGCACGGTCTAGATACGCCTTCTTATCCAAGGCGACACCCACATCGACTCGATATTCTCGGCGGGTCACTACCTCCAGCAAGGCAGCAAGCCACTTTCGTCCAGCCCCAGCACAGGCGGCTTGTGGCCCACACCAGACCAGCAACCGAGGCGAGCCACAGGCCATCTGATCAAAACCATACGCGTCGTTGAAGAACTGGTCTGCCAGGTACAGTCGTTCGCTATCATCCAAGGCCAGGACAGCCCGCGCATCAAAAGCTGCCATTGAGAATCGATCGGGAAATGTCAGCTCCAAGGCGTGAGGTGGCAATGGAATCTCTCGGATCGTGCAAACTGACTCATCTCCGCCCCAGACGACACGCACGTCCGTTTGGAGTGAGATTCTCTTGGTGATCTCTTCGTCGTGGCCATATTTCAACACAACAGTTGCGTCTGCTACCCGGTCGTCAGGCTGATCTTTCAGCACCTGATTCAGCAATCGGCAGATCACCATGCTCTGTTGCTGTGCTCTTTGTGACAATCGCACAACACTTCGATTTCCTGCCAACAGCGCGAGCAACCAGACATAAACAAACAAAGTATCCACATTGGCCGGTGGCAGGTGAAAGACCAGTCCTCGAGGCATGGTCCGAATTCCCGGCTCACTTCGGCATGAATGACGCTCTCGTAAACGCTCGATCTCGCTCGGCCGCATCCAATATGCAAGCGCTTGAAGATCTGGATGATTCGAAGCCTCAGGATCATTCATTAATGCTCGTGAGAGGTCGCGGCAGACAGCAAGTGCTGCATCATCAAACGGCCGAAGTGCTCGATCGCCGCTCTCGAGAATGGCATCTAAGTCTGCAAGGTCGAGTTCACGTTCCGTCGGTACGACCTGCTGTACCTTCACGGTGACACCTCGCTGCCATAGGCATAAACGTCAGAGCATCCCCGAAGTTCTGTTCTCGGAACTCGTCCCATCACCTCGAATCTCTTGCCCATACGTCCGCAGTCCGAGTCGTCTACTCCGTGGACGACTCCGAGATCCTCAGTTAGAAGCGAGTGTCCCGGATAGCTCCTCGGGAGAACGCTCAGAACCTGCAAGACTCCTTCTTCGCCCAGTTGCGCTTCCTCCCATGTTTCGGGATTACGCACAATGACATCTGCGAAGTTTGGCGCGTACAAAAATCCGTCCTCACCCTCCACAAATACACTGCCGACCTGCTCTACCATGCCGTAGAAGCTATAGATCCTGCTCAATCCCGTCGCCTCATGCAACCTTCTTTTGAATTCATTGTTGGTAACGGATTCTTGTCCCAGCTTTTTCCATCCGCCGCTGTGAAAGAGTGTTGCACTGCCCAGGTCAAGGCCAAGTTTCGACACGCTTGAATAGAAGTACCGCCAAACCATAAATGTGAAACCAAACGCCAATAGAGCTTCACCTTTATGTCGATCCAAGAAACTGTGAAGCCCTTTCTCATCGAGGCGCATCTCAGGGTCGAGGGCAAAGAAATGGTCAACCCCGAGTCGCATCATACCGAGCACTCCCACAGCCCGAGCAGAGAAACGCGACCTGTCTCTCAGCAATGCCTCGCTGTCGACAATGATCATCGGCAGTCTCTGTTGACCGACGATCTGGCCCATGATGCGAGCCAATGCCTTGCTCTGCAGAATCGAAGTCTCCCTATCCAGGAAGATACGGCTCACGGCTTGGCCTGATGTTCCGCTCGACGCCAGTTCCGTGACAATCTCCTCATCCGGAACGCTTACCAACCGGTGGCTCTTGAACAGGCCCACAGGGAAATATGGGACCTCTCGAAGGCTGGTGATCTTCTTCTCCTGCCATCTTCGAGCCGCGGCGATCCGGGCATAAGCTTCACACCCACGCCGATGATGAATGCTGAGTCGCTCGAGCTCCTCGAGCAGCATGACCTCCTTCTCAGCCTGGGGAATGCTGAACTGCGGGAGTTCCATCAGCCTTTCAATCACAGCAGCCCCTCCAACTCGCCATAGTCGATCTTTCCACGACTCGTCGTCGGCAGTTTGTCGATACGCCGTACCTCGACAGCAGTCGGATGTAGCGCCAATTCCTCGAGAAGCCGGCGCCGATAGCTTTCCATGTCGTCTGCCGTACCGTGCTCGCAGAAGAGCACAATTCGATCTTCTGCTGCTGCGGCCGCTGTAGGACCATGGTGACGCAATCGATCTTCGAGTTCTTCGAGGTTTACTCGAAGACCAAAGACCTTCGCGAATCGTTTGTTGCGTCCGCTGATCGTGAGAAAGCCGTTCGCCGCAAGTGTGCCCAAGTCGCCAGTATGCAGCGTGCCGTGTAACTCGTCACCGAGAGCTAAGTCATCCCGGCACGTCGCATATCCCATCATGACGTTCGGGCCACGGTACACGACTTCTCCCTGTTCAATCATCAAGCTTCCGTCCGGAATTGCCGGCCCAACTGAACCTACGCTTGTCGGCAGAGCATCTGCTGGAAGACAAGAGATTCGCGCGGTTGCTTCTGTCTGGCCGTACATGATGTTCAGGCTCTGATTTCGCGCAGACAAGACCTCGTGAAACCAAAGGATCGTCTCATCGTCGAGCTTCCCACCAGCCTGCGTCATCCCTTGCAGCGACGAAAGCTCAAACTTCTCAAATCCGATTCGCCTCAGCATTTGATAGATGTATGGCACTCCGGCAAATGACGTGCAGTCGTTGTCTGCAAAGGTCTCCCAGAAACGCCTCTCCAGCACACTTGCGTGGGTGGTCACCACACTTCCACCGCTCATCAGATGACTGTTGAGAACCGAAAGGCCATAGCTGTAGTGAAACGGAAGGTTGGCAATTGCCCGATCTTTCGTTCCGATTCCCAGCACCGAACAAATCGATTGTGCGTTGGAAACAACATTCTTCTTCGTCAAGCGGACAAACTTTGGGCTCCCTGTCGTCCCGGAAGTCGGGAGCAACACTGCAAGATCCTCGTGAATCGCGTCCGTTTCGCCAGTCTTCCCATGCCACTTCGGCAGGGCATCATCGCTTCCAGAGACGGGTACAAACTCTGGACTGAGTTCAAGATCCTCGACCAAGGCCTCTGATCCTGCGATCCACTCCGGCCGGTAGCTTCTGATCAGTCGCCGCAAAGACGCTTTTCGAGAGCCAGCGTCGAGCAAAGCCACAGCATGACCCGCCTCCAATCCGGCAAGATAGCTGATCACTGATCTAATATCGTTGCGGCACAGGCAAAACACCAGTTCCCGATTGCCTCGGCAAAAGCTACCTGCTTCTTGTCGCACCAGCCTGGTCACTGTGCTATACGACAGAAGCCTTCGACTCGCACCGTCTATCAGGGCGGGATCAGTTCTCTCGTGGTGATCGATATCTAGCAGGATCTCCACCTCCGCTCTATCGTGCTTCGGTTCAGATCAGCATTCCACCGTCGACGCCAACCACCTGACCAGTCACGTATTTACTCAAATCGCAAGCTAAGAACAGAACGGCTTGCGCGACATCATCGGCAGTTCCGATGCGTCCCAACGCGATATTGGCTAGACGTTCCTCGAATTCTTTGGTCGGTAACTGCTGCACCATTTCAGTATCAATGAATCCCGGCGCAACGGCGTTGACACGAATGCCCTCCGCAGCCAGTTCTTTCGCGGCTGAACGCGTTATGCCAGCGACTGCTGCCTTCGATGCTCCGTAGACGACTTGTCCGGAGGTCCCCACTGTGCCGATGATCGACCCCAGATTCACGATCACACCACCACCCGATCGTTTCATCAGTCTGGCAGCGGCCTGGAGGTTGTGGATCATACCTTCGACGTTTACAGAAAGGACACGATGGATCATCTCCGGCGCGATCATACCGATCAGACCGCCCTCGAGAATACCGGCGTTATTCACCAAAATATCAAGACGATGAAAGGTCTTGAAAATAGTCTGGAAGCATCCATTCACGGCCTGCGGGTCGGAGACATCTGCCAGTACACCGATGGAATCGGGCGCTCCACTCTTCCGTATTTCTGCAACCCTCTCATCCAAGACCTGTTGACTACCTCGACCAGTCAGGACGACTGTGGCACCTTGCTCGGCGAACATCCGGGCCGTGCTCCAGCCTATCCCCCGGGTTGAACCCGTTACCAGCGCGATGCGTCCCTCGAGACTAGTCAGTGACGCCATACTTCGCCACTATCTCAAGTGCTTTGTTGAAGCTTGAAAGATCAATCACGTCCTCCGTCTCGAGCATGATGTCAAAGGCGTCCTCAAGCTTGGCCACGAGGCGCATATGGCCTACGGAGTCCCACTCTTCTATATCGCGAAACGCGAGATCCTCCACTGCCACTCCATCGTTCAGGTCGAAAGCCTCTCTGAACGCCTTGGTTAGAACCTCGATTCTCGCCGTCATGTCTACCCTTTCAATGGTCTGGTTCCGAGCTTGCCAGCCTCTGTGTTCTTTCCCTTCGCATCCACTCTACCTCTGACGCTTAGGTCTATCGTGAGGAGTTCCACCCGTTCGTGCGATTTCAGCGCTCGGCCAGTCGCTTCTCCCGGCTCCTCCACCACGCTTCTATCTCTCGGAGCGACGTCACCCAAGCTCCTGCTGCTAGAGAATCCTCGATGATGCTGCGCAGTAACGCAAACACCCCGTCATCGGCAACATGCTCCGGATGAAACAAAACAGTGACCAATCCACCAGAGCCCGCAACCCGGTCGACGACCCTCTGTACAACTTCCCGAGCCAGATGTGTATTGAGCTCGAGGCCGTCAGAACGCAGAAGAGCCGCGTCCTGCAGCACCAACGGTGCCTGTAGGACCTTCACTGGGCGCTGCTGATCAAAGTCGAAAGGGAAATAGGGTAACGAAACACCGGCGCGAAACCCGACATTGCGGTTGAAGCCAAACGTACAATCCGCCGTCAGTCCGGCCTGCTCTTGTACGCCGGGCGTCACCCTCACATTCCAGCGCAGCCAATGCTGTCGTGAGGTTGTAATTGGGAGCCCAAGTGCTTTCTCCAACCGCCCCCTCTCATCTGCTAGCAGTGTCGCATCCGTAGCCGAGTGATAGCTCCCATGAAGACCAACATCAAACCCTTCTGCAGCGAGTTCCCGAAACATTTCCCGAACTGTTGTCCGACACCCACCAAATCTACATGGGTCGGAAGCGGTGAACACGCAATCATATGGACTCCACCTCCCCGGGGGGTAGACAGGAAGAAAGTACGATGCGTGGACGCCGAACTCTCTTTCCACTTCTATGCAACGCCCCAGACCTGACTCAACCGACGGAGAGAATGAACCGTTCTTCAAAACGTCTCTTACCGCCCGCACAGGCCCAGCCAACTTCTTGCGAAGCGGTTGCTTCGCGAGTAGCTGTCCTCGCTCACGACGAAGTATTTGACGCGGAGTCATTTGGGGGCTCACGCTGTCCACGTCGTGTGTAAGACACACAGCAAAGCTATGATCGTTCGGCCAGAGAGGCTCAAGATCTACTCTCTCCGCCAGTTGTACTCTCACCGAGGCTGCCCAGTCGTCGATCTGTGGTATCCAGAGTGAACCCTCATGGAAGCTGCGGCTGAACCCGAACTCCCAGTTGCCCCACTGATCACGATATGACGATTCCTGTTCCTCGATCCGTAAGAAGCGGTCAATCAGCCCAGGATCGAAACGTGGCATCAGCTCGGCGGCGCTCAACGGCAAACCAATCCAGCTTCGTCCGGTGTCGTTCACGTATCTGTTCAACGCCTCAGCAGCTTGATCTGTAATTCTCACGGCTTCCAGTTTACCTACACCCAACGGTTGCTCTGGTAGGCTGGAAGCGGCCGGACTCCGGAAGCGCTTATTCCCAATGGGCCGAGCCCGAATACGCTTGGATCAAGATGTCGACCTCAACCCCGCAATCTGACGATCTAGTCATCACCATGCATCGAGGAGATCCACCACGCCAGTTTCTCGAGGTTGTGAGACCCTATCTTCCCTCCCTTTCGAACGAAGACGCACTCGCCCGATACTGCAGAACTGCCGATCTCGGAGATCCCTTTCACGCCATTGCGAAGTGGAAGGGACGTGTGGCCGGGGTCAACTCAGTCTTCCCTTTCCCGCTTACGGTTGACGGAACACCAGTCATAATCGGGAAACCAGAGTTCGCCTATTTGCACCAAGACGTTGCCTTTTCACGCTCTCCCCGTCCAGATATTTTCGGTTTACTCATCGACGAAGTAACTGCGGAGGCTCGCACCAGGCAGTGGCCACTGGTGATCGGATGGCCCACGCCCATGTCCGCCAAGTCGCATAAGAAGCGCGGCTACCAGATTCTCACCATGCCCATCACCGCCGCATATTGGTCCTTTACACCGACAGCGTTAGCCGGTCGGGTCACGGCTCGTCTGAAACGATTCCCCCTTCTGAAACAGAGACCAGGTCTACTCCGAGTCGCCAGTTGGATGGCTCGTCGAGCAGTCTCAATGCTCTCAACCCTACTGCGCCTCATGAGCTCGACACTAGCTCGGGCCTACACAGTGAGCGAAGTTGATGCATCAACGTTGCGAGAGATGGACGATATACTGACTCCTAACTACTGGACTCAGAGTCGCTTAGCGCCACATCGGCGACTGGATCACCTGGTCAGCAGGCTGCGCCCCGAAGACGGCTACTTCGCTCTCCGAGTCGAGCATCGGAGCAAGCCGGAGAGGACATGCATTGCCCTCGTACGCTTCGACGAAGGCCTCTTTCACATCTTCGACCTTCTGCCGCCCCAACTGATGTCTCGCCCTGGGATCTGGCTCGCGTTGATTCGATTTGCTCGAAACCTGGGCGCCGACACCGTTCGGGCCCATTTCTACCGCAACAACCCGTACTCCAAACGTGCTGTGCGAGCACTCCGAACCCGTTTGCCCGGCCTCTACTTCTCGTCCACAATTGACTTCACGGTATACGTGTTCGACCCGGAGTACGATTTCGCCTATTCCGTCGAGAACTGGGCTGGTAGCGACATGCTCGGCTTCGGATACTGATGAGAATATGATCTGTCATCCTGCCTTGAGGACAGTCTGCCGAAACTGAGAGAAAAACCCAGCACAACACAAGGAACCACGCACTTCG
Source organism: bacterium (assembly GCA_024229275.1). Taxonomy (GTDB): domain Bacteria; phylum Acidobacteriota; class Thermoanaerobaculia; order Thermoanaerobaculales; family Sulfomarinibacteraceae; genus JAAESQ01. The sequence goes on from JAAESQ010000019.1 coordinate 15,342, forward strand.
TCTCTGCGTTGGAAGGGAGATTCACTGATCATCTTCCAGGATGCTCGCGTCAATCGGACGGTAGAACAACCGCGTTGAACCAGTCCCCCCCATCTCATATACTGAGCTTCGACTCAAAGAAACGGTGGCATCATGCGGCTCAAGTCCCTCTCTCGCACAGCTCCCTTGCATCTAGTCGCAGCTGACTCCAACGCCAATGGGCTACTCAATTCGCTCCAGTTGGAGTTTTACAGCGTCGGTGCCTGTTGGTGACACCACGCCGAGTCGCCGTCGTTTCGTTCACCAACCTCGACCTTGACTCGCGAGTCAACCGCCAGATCAGATTCCTGAGTCAACTCCACGAGACAACCGCCATCGGCCTCTCCCACCCAAACGTAGAGCGGACAGAGTTCAAACCGCTCCACGAGCTTCAGCGTACGGTTGGAACCCGCCTGTTCGGAGCCCTTAAGCTCCTGGCTCACAGGTACATTTCCTACTATTGGGCCCTACCGGAGGTCGTCGAGGCAGCGCAGGTGCTCCGAGAAACCGAAGCGGACCTCATTATCGCCAACGACCTCGAAACCCTGCCAGTGGTGCTCGCGAACTGCGGCAATGCTCGGGTGCTTTTCGACGCCCACGAGTATTCTCCCGAAGAGTTCGAAGCGAGACTCAAGTTCAGGTTATTACACCGCCCCTTCCGTATTTGGCAATGCCGACGCTATATCCCCAAGGTCGATGCCATGATCACTGTTTCCGAAGGCATCGCAGACATCTACCACAGAGAAGTTGGCGTCAAGGCCACGGTCGTATGGAACGCCACCGATTTCGAGTCACTGGCTCCGCAACCGGTCGACAGGTCACGCATACGCCTCGTCCACCACGGCGGCGCTATCCGCCAACGACGTCTTGAGCGGATGATTTCCATGATGGAACTCCTAGACGACCGATTCGAACTCGACCTCATACTCAGACCATCGGATCCCGACTACTACCGCGAATTGCAGCAACTCGCTGAGCACAATCCGCGTATCCACTTCCCATCGACGGTTGCGATGCTTGAAGTTCCAGCGATGCTGAATCAGTACGATTTGGGTGTGTACGTCATTCAGGAAAGCACTATAAACGGACGGTTTGCACTGCCGAACAAGTTCTTCGAGTTCGTGCAGGGACGTGTCGCGCTTGCCATCGGTCCATCACCCGAGATGGCGAAACTGGCGAAGAAGCACAAACTCGGCCTGATCACTGATGATTTTTGTTTCGAGTCCATGGCACGGTCACTCAACCAACTCGATTCGGCCACAATTGAGCGTTACAAGCGCAACGTTCACACCGCCGCTCCCATTCTCTCCGCTGACACCAGCATGAAGAATTTCATTGAGGTCGTCGATTCTCTTCTGAATTGAAACCCGCCCCATCAAATTGCACTTACTCAGGTCGACTCACTCAGAGTCGCTCAAATCGCTAGCCTAGTGTCGTCCCATGAACTGCAACCAGTTCATCAACGATCCTTTCCGCTGCATGACCGTCGCCGAATGGTTCAACACCCGATCTACGCTCACCCTCAAGCAACGCACGGAGTTCTCGGAGAATCGAGTTTTTCGAAAACGGATCGACAGTCCGAGCCCAACCTAGCTCAACTAGGTCTTCCCATTCTGTGCAACGCCGGAGGATGATGGATGGAACTCCGAGGATGAATGCCTCCTTGGGCACTCCTCCGGAATCGGTAGCCACGAAATCGGCGTTTTTCTCGAGAACGAGCATATCCAAGTATCCAACTGGGTCGACAATCCTCAGGGTGTTTGGTAACTCTCCCTGGAGTCGATTCACTGAAAGCGCCTCACTGGTCCGAGGATGCAGCGGTAGTATGACTGTCCTCTCTCGAGAGAGTTCACCAAGAGCCGAAAACACGGAACTCAACCGAGTTGGATTGTCCGTGTTCTCAGCCCTATGAACTGTGGCAAGACAGTATGAGCCAGGAGTCAGATTGAGGTCCTTCAGGATTGTGCTTTTTCTCTCCGCCCGCCCTATTCCATGAAGCACTGCGTCAACCATCACGTCCCCGACCTGGAAGATCCTGGTTTCAGGAACACCTTCACTCCGCAACTGGGCGCTAGCTCCCGCTACGGGTGTGAATAGAACGTCGGCTAGAGCATCAGTCAGAACTCGGTTGATCTCCTCGGGCATTTGCCGATTGAAGGATCGTAGTCCGGCCTCAACGTGTGCAATTCGTTGGTTCAGTTTTGCAGCTGCCAGCGCCCCCGCCAGAGTCGAATTGGTATCCCCGTAGACGAGGACCCAATCAGGATTCTCAGTCACCAGAATATCTTCGACGGCCGCAAGCATCCGACCCGTCTGAACTCCATGAGAGGCTGATCCTATGCCGAGATTGTATTCGGGTCGGGGAATCCGAAGATCTGTGAAGAACAACTCTGAGAGCTTGTCGTCATAGTGCTGTCCGGTGTGAACCAGCACCTCTTCAACACCGTCACGAGCCGCCACGACACGTGACACGGTTGAAGCCTTGACGAACTGAGGTCGCGCGCCGACGACAGTTACGATCTTCACTGTCTCTCCTTCCACAGCTTCTATTCTGTGGCTGAGTCGAGTTGAGAACCAACTCCGCTGCAACACCAAATGACTGCACATACCACCAGCCAACGATACACGAGCCCTTACAGTGCCTCTCCTCCCTTCGTTCGAAGACGGCCAGCTGGTATTCCAAGTACAGAGACCACTTTGCGAAGATAGAGCAACAGAGATCCTCGAGAGCCGGCACAGGCATGTGCTCCAGGCTGTCGATCTGACATCGAGCTCGCGTCACTCCGATGTTGAGCAAGTGAAGGATCGAAGTCGTCGTTCCTCGGCGTGCTAGGATCGATATTTGACGTGAATTCTCACCAACTGCAGCCGGTCACACGATGGCGCCTCTCCAATGTAAAGGATGTCCACCTCCACCGCCTGATCCCGCGTTTAGCGGGCAGCCACTGATATGTGCGGCATAGCGGGTGTCATCTGCCGACCAGGTGAAACTGTTTCGCCCTTAGCGCTCGAACGAGCTGCCAACGCTATGGCCAATCGTGGACCTGACGACCTCGGTTACCTAGGTTGGTGGCCCGATAATGGAGGGAGAACTCGGTCGACACGAAACGCAGGAGAGCTTCAAGGGGCTCAGGCGGCGCTTGTCCACCGTCGCTTGTCCGTGCTCGACCTGAGTTCCAGCGCCTGGCAACCCATGACTTCGCTGGAAGGCAACCATCACCTCGTATTCAATGGTGAGGTTTACAATTACTGCGAGCTTCGAGATGAGCTCGAAAAACTAGGCGTCGAATTCCGATCGAGTGGTGACACTGCAGTTCTCCTCGAAGCTATGCGCGTTTGGAATGCGGAATGTCTTTCTCGCCTGATCGGAATGTTTGCGTTCGCTTTTGTCGACTCGAGGCGGCGCGCCATAACCCTCGCGCGCGATGGCTTTGGAATCAAACCTCTCTTCTATAGCGAGGAAGGTAACCGCTTTATCTTTGCCTCGAGCATCTCTTCGCTTCTCGCGCTCGCTCCTTTCGAGGCAGCTGCCGATCGCGACCGGGTCTTCGACTATTTGCGCTATGGGTTGACCGATCACACCGATCGCACACTCTTCAAAAATGTACTGCGCCTCCCCGCCGGTCATTTTCTCGAGGTCGACATTGACAACCCGACCTCCGGTCAGCCGCAGTGCTTCTGGAATTTGGAGCCAACAGAGAAGGCAGACATCTCATTCGAGGAAGCGGCTAGAACCCTTCGCGACCTCTTCCTTGACAGTGTCACTCTTCATCTGCGAAGCGACGTGCCTGTCGGAGCAGCGCTCTCTGGCGGGATCGACTCATCGTCTATCGTGATGGCAATGCGCGAAGTCTCGGGTTCGAGCCTCGACCTTCACACCGTCAGCTTTCATGCAGATGACCCAACCCTCTGCGAGTCTGCTTGGATCGACGTGGTGAACCAATCTAGCGGCGCAACGGAACACCGAGTCGATGTCCAGGTGCCGGAGTTGATAAATGACCTCGACGGGTTGATCACGGCTCAAGAGGAGCCTTTCGGCAGTACCAGCATCTATGCACAGTACTGTGTCTTCCGCGCTGCGTCAGAGGCCGGACTCACGGTCATGCTCGACGGACAGGGCGCCGATGAACTCCTCGCCGGCTATCGTCCCTTCATCGCATCGCGCTGTATTTCCCTCCTGCACAAGGGCGAGTGGAACCAGGCTCTGTCCCTTGCCCGGGCAGCGACAACGCTCCCTGGTCATTCCATGGGACAACTTCTTAGGGTCATGGGCTCCCACATCGTGCCCAGGAGTTTCCAGGCGACAGCGCGACGTCTCCTCGGCAGACCTACGGCACCGAAATGGATCAACCGCAACTGGTTCGTGGGTTGCGATCTCCAGTCGAGTCCCTATCCGCGAGCTCAGGGCGAAGACGCTCTTCGCCAGTTACTCGTACACACCATCGCGAAAACCAGTCTCCCCATGCTGCTTCGATTTGAGGATCGCAACTCAATGGCGTTCTCGATCGAAAGCCGTGTGCCGTTCCTCACACCTCAGCTTGCCGAGTTCGTGCTCAATTTGCCCGAGCAATACCTGCTGACAAACGACGGCACTTCAAAAGCGGTTTTCCGAGCCGCGATGACTGACCTTGTGCCGAGTGAAGTCCTAGACCGCAGAGACAAGATAGGCTTCGCAACTCCAGAGTTCAGCTGGCTTCAAGAATCGAAGTCGTGGGTTGACGCGGTTCTCACAAGTGATGCAGCTCAGTCAGTCCTGCCACTTCGACTTGAGCACGCTCGGGCCGAGTGGCAAGGTGTACTTCAGGGTCGACGACAATTCGACTGGCACATATGGCGTTGGATCTGCCTGATCCGTTGGGCTGAGTGTTTCGACGTCTCATTTGAAAGGTAAGCCATGCCCAAGGGTTCGGTGCTCATCCTCAGCTATTACTTCCCACCGACACCAACGGTCGGTGGGGTTCGCATGGCTGGGTTGGCGAAGCTCCTGCCCTCATTCGGCTGGCATCCGACCATCATCACTCCGCACAACACCGAGCGAACCGAAGATTCGATCCCTATCGTCGAAACTGAGGATCGCGATCTCGCGCGAACAGTCAAGCGTCTCCTCGGATTGTCCACCGACTCTTCTCTCAAAGACACAATGACGGCTGGTTCTGGTCCGCCCCTAACTCGCCATCGTACGATGACGCGTCTCATTGAAACCGTGAAGTCAGTAGTCGCGATACCAGATACGAACCGACAGTGGAGTGGTGTTGCATCCAAGGCGGCAGCTGCTCTTCTCTCCACTCAACAGTTCGACGCAGTGATTACTAGCTCACCTCCTCCCTCGGTTCATCTCGCCGGCGCACGCCTTTCCCGAACGGGACTTCCGTGGCTAGCCGACCTTCGGGATCCATGGTGGGACGATCACAACTCGATTGCTCCAGCATGGCGACGACGTCTCGACCGGAAGATCGAAATTCGAACTCTACGTCACGCAAAGGCTCTCGTGACCGTCTCCGAACCCCTCGCAGAAGGTCTGCGCAGAACTCACAAATCTACCCCTACCCATACCATTCTCAACGGCTACGACCCCGATCTACTCAACCCCGGAGCGCCGACAAGCAGTGACTTCACTATCACCCACACCGGTGGATTCCTCCAAGGTCGTCGTGACCCGAACTTGCTCTTCTCGAGCCTACGCAGTTTACTTGCATCTGGTGTTGTGCCTCGCGAGCGCCTCAGAGTATGTCTATTTGCTCGCCACGAAAACTGGCTAGCCACAACTGCAAAAGAGTTCGGAATTGACGATGTGATCAAACTTCTGCCGTGGGCATCGCGCGACGAGGTGATTGCAGCCCAGAGACGCGCGCAGGTTCTGCTTCTGATCCAGCCTGAAGGACAGCAAGAGGTGCCCGTCTACACCGGAAAAATCTTCGAATATCTCGCAGCGAAGCGACCGATTCTCATGCTGGGAGGAGAGCCCGGTGTGCTTTCAGAGCTGATTTTGTCTACTGGAGCTGGCGTTCACATTCGTACTGAGAACGCATTTCAGGCGCAGCTTAAAAGTTGGTGGGAAGAGTTCGACGCGACGGGAAAGGTGGCTTGGCGAGGGAATCCGGCCGCCATCGAACCGTATTCACAGCTCCGCATGGCGCGTCAATTCGCGAAGGTTCTCGATTCGATAGTCTCTCGATGAGACTATTTCAGCCGTTCACCATGCACAATGTCGTCGTAGTACTTCTCGCCATTTCGCATCCCCTCGGGCAGCGGCTCATTTTCGCTCACATCGAGACAGCGCAGCTCTCCAGCCCCGGTCTCTCGATAGCGCAGGCCACTTTCGGGACAAGTTAGCACTCCATCCAGGTCTGGATCCTTGAGCGGCAGACCATGCCTACTTATCCACCTCACCTGTTTTCCCGGGACGCCAACGATCAATGCATAGTCAGGCACATCACGCACCACAACGGCTCCTGCAGCAACGAAGGCGTATCTTCCGATTTCTACGCCACAGACCACAGTGGCATTCGCCCCAACAGAGCAGCCGCGACGCAATCGCGTTCTCTCATAGAGTTCATGTCGATTGACCTCAGCTCGAGGGTTGGTGACGTTGGTCAACACACATGAAGGACCCAGAAATACGTAGTCCTCGATTTCGGTCCCGGAGTAAACGGACACGTTGTTTTGGATCTTGACTCCAGTGCCGATCTGCACATCATCGGCAACAAACACATTCTGTCCAAGCACACAGTTGCTGCCTATCTGTGCACCTTGCTGGACATGGGAGAAATGCCAGATCCGTGTACCTTCACCAACCACACCCCCCTCATCAACGACAGCTGTTTCATGCACAAAGAAGCCCATCGTGCCACTCCAATTTTCTCTTACTACTGTTCGAGCTGCCTTACGAAGTCAACAGCTAGTGGATGTTCAGGTCTGGCCAACTCACTCGTGCGAATCCGATGAACCAGCTCTACTGACGGTCGTGCTTGCTCAATGCCACAACCTTTGCCAGCTAGCGTTGCTTGGTAGACCTCTGTGTGCAGTTCCGTCAGTCCTTGAGTGAACTCCACCTCCTCTCCCTCAATGCAGAGGGAACGGAAACTCGTCTTGCTCCCAGGAACTGCCTGAAACGGCAGATCGTCAGCATTAACCGACAGTTGCCATAACACACTCGCCCGATCCAATTCGAGGTGGCCGACTGCGCGGGTATTCGAACGCTCGAAAACTGTGGCCTCATGTACCGAACCGAAAAGCCAGAGCAACAGATCAAACAGGTGGATCCCAATGTTCAGGCAAAGACCACCAGAACGCTCCTCAGAGCCTTTCCAGGACCGGTGATACCACGGTCCACGAGCAGTGATGTATCGAAGACTCACGGACAACCGTTGGTCACCTGCAAGGCGATCCAGGCGGCTCTTCAAATCCCGGAGCACCGGAAGACGCCGCAACTGCAACACTGTGTATACGCTGCGGCCTGTTTCTCGCTCCAGCTCGGCGAGGGCATCGAGGTTCCAAGGATTGATGACAAGCGGTTTCTCACAAATTGCATGAGCTCCCGCTCGCAGCGCCATTCTGATGTGCGCATCGTGCAGATAATTTGGAGAGCAGATTGTCACATAGTGAACCCTCTCGGATTCTGATCCTCGCCTCACCTTCTCCAGATGTCGATCGAAGCGTTCGATCTCCGAGAAGTACGGTACGTCTAGCGCAAAGCGATCTAGCACGCCCACGGCGTCATGCGGATCGGCCGCCGCCACCAGGTGGTTCCCAGTTTCGGCGATGGCCTTGATGTGACGCGGTGCCACATAGCCTGCGGCGCCGATCAGTGCGAAGTTCTTCCCCACCCTATTCCTCCCGGTTCTTTATCAGTCTAGCCTCTCTTCGATCTGGTCACTGTCAGGAAACACAAGGCTATCAGCCCCCCCAGGCTCACCCAAACCGACCAACCAAGGCCAGGGGGTCGGTAGCGTCCAACGAGGCGATTTACGCCCGAATCAACAGCGACGTACTGGAGAATTCCGGGGCCAGACTCGAGATCTATCGACTGATCGTTCAATCGCCATTCCCAGCCCGGGTCAGGTGTGACGGACACCCACAAGAATCCACCAGTCTCACTGAGAGATGTAGCCTCTATTCCCTCTGAATACTGGGCCCAACAGACGAGAGCGCCAATACCGCGCCATGGTTGCTGTGCCTTCGGCGGTGCATCCGCAAGGGTAACAAGAGGCAAAGCTCGGGTGTTTTCAGAAAGCCACACGCCATGGGTTTCCCGAAGCGGAATGATTCCATCCAATTTCGGTGCCACCGAGGTGACCATCCATCGCGCTCCTAGGGCATCCAGCCACCAGCGGGCCTCAGGGCCGTGATCCGCTTCCCGCAGATGATCCGCCAGGCGGCTTTCTGCGATGGGTGCATAGGTGGCACTCTGAGGTTGGCGCAAATACAAGTTGAGATAGCCTGTCGGCCACAACCAGCGCGCTTCTTGACTTACCATCAACCAGCCAACGGTGACACTCGAGGGAGCAGGCACGTACAATCTGGCGGTTCCGTGGTTTTCCTGCCATGCCAACGGTCTGACTGTAGCGTTGTCCGCCGGTTGGAGATCAAGGAAAGGCCAACTCGCTACCAACCCACCCGCGATTCCCACACCCACAGCAGCTAGCCGAAGCCATTCGAAACGCTGCAGCAGGCAGGCGGCAAGCAATACGCTGGCTGGCAGGCCGGCGGAGACCCAATGCCAGGGGGACGGAAGAATCACGCACCCGGCCAGCGTAACTAAGGCCAGGACCGCTGCGAGAACACATCCTTCACCCCTTTTCCACCTTTCGAAGCCGAGTCCGATAAACGGCAGTACGCACAGAACACCATAGATCGCAAAGCGTGAAGGGTAGCGAACCAACCCAAACGTCAACGTCAGATAAAGACGTTCACCCCCAACTAGGGGCAGAAGTGCCATACAAAAGAACACGAAGATCGCAGCTGCGGCGTACCACCTCCTGCGAAGGCCCAACAAGGCCAACGTGATAAATGGCGCCCCTAAGAATAGGGTCTCCACATAGCCCGAAGACTCACTGATGAGACGGGTCGCACCCGGGAGCAGCAGCCCCCAAAGCTGCGAGTACGCAAGCGCTCCACGAGCTGCCTCAGTGACAAGCGATGGCCCTCTGTCTCCTGTCGACACCCAAAAGAGAAAGGGAACAATCTGAATCGAGACTAGGGCCAGCCCAACCCCAATGCCGGTCGCTACTCTGGTTCGCTGAGATGCGACAAGAAGTGCTCCCCCGATCATCATCGCCCAAAGAGTCGGTTCCCCGGCGAGCCACGCCAACGCGGTGACCAAGGCAACACCTGGGACAATATGCCTTTCGCGTTCCAAGGCAAGAACGAAGAGCAGCGGCGCCCAGGCCAGCGTCTCAAGGTTGTTCAGGACACCGGCACACATAAATACCGGAGGTAGGGACCAAGCCGCCACTTCGACTATTTGCCGGCCAGACGAGGTACCGCCCAAAGACCTTACGAGCGCCCCTGCTCCGAACGCCAGTAGCATGAGATGTATCGCGATTTCTATTGAGATTGCCCAATCCTGTGGAAGTGCAGCATAGATCCAGTGAACGGGGTACAGAACACCAGTCTGCGGGTTAGCAAACCACGGCTCACCACATCCGTTACTCCAGTTCAACCACGGGAGTTCACCGCTCACCAGCCTTTGTGCGGTCTCATAGCGCATCGGGGCGAAGTAGTCCAGAAGGTCGCGATGAGACGGAACTAGATCGAACGCCGGCGCGAGGACCAGCAACGACGGCAGCCACCACAGGCGCCAGGATTTCATTTCAACGCATTTGAGAGCTGTGTGACTTGCCATGCGGGGCAGGCAATCAGCTCGGATTGATAGGCGGTGAGTTGTCCATCCATCCCGACATCTACAATCGACTGTGCTCTCGCTAAAGCAGCTCGAGCCTCATCGACTCTCCCGTGGTCGAGTTCGAGCCTCCCAAGCAGGAGATGGCCACGAACGAAGTTCGGCTCGAGATTCACTGATTTCGCCGCCAACGCCCTGGCGGCTTCCAGATTTCCTATCCCACGCTCGAGTTGGGCGCGCCCATACCAGTACCACGGCAGGAACGGCTCCCGTTCACTGGCGATTCGAAAGGCATCGCGGGAGCCTTGAATCGCTCCATGACCCGCACCAAGTTCAAGGGCCGCTCGCGATCGGACTCGAGCCAACAAGGCCCACGTTCCCGCATCACCACGGTGCCGCCTGGTGGCACAGTCTGCCCAATGCAGGGCTTCCGCTGCCGATGTCCAGTCCCAAGTATCAAGTGCCAACAACTCTTGTACTCTCCATCTAGCAGCATCCACAAACAAGGGCTCGGCTCGGAGTGCCGCCTCAACCTCAGCCGGGCCATGGTCGCCTCGTTGCCAAGACCATTCCGCATAGGCTGGAGCGGCGAGTCCCCACAGCACGAGGCCAACAATTGAGAGCGAAGTAACAATCCTCAGTCGATTCGTCGGAGTCTCGCTCCGCTCATCTACGCATTCATTTGCTAGCAGAACACCGAGGACAAGAGCCCACCACCACAGTGTGACTGGGATGGTCAGAACATCGTGGAACAGACTGAACGTGACGATCCCTGCGATTGCCGCCCTAGCCTGTGGTGAGGCCCATACACCTTTCCTTCGCAGATCTACCAGAGCCAAGATCCCCGCCAGACTGAACAGAGCGACACCGATTGCTCCGGTTTGAACGAGAACCGCGAGTGGGCTGGATTCCGAGAAGCTAATAATTCGCTCGTATTGAGCAAAGTCCTCCGCGTGGCAGATCCGGATGATCCCCGCCGCCTCGGCAAGTCCCCCGGGGCCCACCCCTGTCAGCGGATGGTCAGAAACAATCCCGAGTACTGCCATCCAGATTCGAGGCCTGAACCAGGCTAATCCCTCAGGGTGAAGGAGGTTTCGCAGCAGAAGCGCCGCGATCACCGCAGATCCTCCAACTATCGCCGAAACCAAGCGAAGACGTTTCCGTTCCAGTCCAACAACAATAGCGACCGCGACAGCCACCCATGCAGCACGCGATCCAGTAATGAGAAGTGCGAGTCCGATGAGGCCCAGTGCTGGCCAGCGTCCCACCCACTTCCGACTGGGAAAGGCAACAAGTGGTACAGCACCAAGAAGTACTGATGCAGCGACGTTTGGGCTGTCGAATGCCCCTCCATTTCTCAGACTACCTTTGAGCATCGCACCACCCACTATGACTCCAGCGATGATCAATGCTGCGCTCAAGACAGTGGTGAAAACTCTTCGTTTTGCCTGCTCCCCAGTGCGACGAAAGCCAATCCATAGACAGCACGCAATCATCCAATAGCTCAGGGTAGTCTTCGCAGTCAGCGGAGCTTCTGGCCGAGCCACTGCAACTACAGCAGCCCACAGTATGCCCGCAATCAGAACACACTCGTCGGTCTTCAGAATCCACCCACGCTCCATAAAGCCAATGCCGATCGCAAGAGCCAAGAACAGCGCGGCGAGCAACAGATGCAACCCATAGAACGCCCCACCGAAAACTGCGCTCGTAGCGATTGTGAGCGTGGCGACGAGAAATGCAGTGTTACCTTTCATGTCCACCAGCTGCTGCTTCAAGAGTCTCGACGAGATCCTCATACTCCTTGCGATACACGTTTCGCGCTGGTTGTTCTCTCTGGGCCCACCAAGCCGACGCAACAGCTTCATCAACTACCCCGGAGGCCAGCGCCAGTGATTCGCGCATCGCCGCCACCGATGCCGATCTCGGACGCAACCGGCGAGCCTGATCGGTGGCATGCCTCGCCAACTCAAAGTCTTCCGGCCGACCGGATTCTATTGCTCTAGAAGCCAACTCGAGTTTTGGGCTCAGACGCCAAGGCGCCAATCTCATCGCAGTGTCGGCAAAAACCACTCGCTCAGAGACGTCATCCACTCCTGGAATCGAGCGTTCCACAAAGTTCGAGGCAAAGTGAAGCAGGGAAACCGCTACTGCAACCGCTGCAAGAGCCACCAGTACGAGGCGACCCCTCGTATTGTCCTGCTCTTCGAATACCGATCCTCGGCGAACTGCGATTGCCCAACCCACGATCACCGCCCAAGGGAGGGCAGTGCCCGAAACATAGAGAGAAAAATCGACCAAATTGTGGAGCGGGACCACAGCGATGGCTACGGCAAGGTCCGGCCGCTCGTGCCACAGCGACAGAACGAGACGTACTAACCACGAGAAAAACACGATCGCGAACAACACTCCAACCAGTCCAAGATCGGCGAGCCACTCAAGTGGAAGACTATGGGCGTGAACCGGCCGGTTGCCAACATCGAATGGAACGGCCTGCGCCGCCTGGCCGAATCCACCCCAACCAACACCGGAAAACGGAGCTGTCGACCAAGTCCAGACGGCAGCCTTCCAGTTCTCTATTCGAAGCAACACCGGTTCCAGCCGGAGGACATCGCCACGCAAGACAACAGCGACCGCCAAAATCACAACAGCGCCCAGTGGCGCCAGCCAAGCCACCGCTCGCCCTCGCTTCGCAACAAAGGTCATCGTCACACACAACGCGAAGACCCCACCTATCGGAGAGCGAGTCAAGCCAATGCCCACGATGCACAGCGTGGTGCCCATGACTCCAATAAATCTGTCGCTACGGGATCTTAGATTGAACAGTAAGAGAGGCAATGCCGTGACGAGAAGCACCGCGAGATGCCCTGGAAAGAGCTGAGAGGCGAAAACCCGCCCACTTGACATTAGGGCACGCGCGTCTTCCTGCAGTGCTGCAGGAAGCACGTCGACCTGTGCGATCGCTCTTTCAAAACCAAAGGCGAGTTGCCAGATTCCGAACAGCGTCAGCGCCGCAAGTCCAAGACCAAGAATCCGAACAGTATTGGGAGAGGGCGGTCTTCGCGAAGCAATCCACCCCACGACTGCGATCGCCACAAGAAGGATGAACGAATGCAATCCCCCTACAAGATCAGGTCCAGAAACCGTGCTGACTACGAGCAGCAGAGCCAGTCCTGAAGCTACACACATAGCGCTGCTGCGGGCTTGCGGTTGCGTTCGTTGCCATGCCCATGTGGTCGTTGTTAGTACCGCAGCGGAAATGAGTATGGGGACGAACGTGTGTGTCTCTGCAGGAAACCAGGCACAGACGAGACCCACGAAAAGAGCACAGAATGCACCAGTCACCCTACGAGCTTAACAAAAAACACGGGGGCGCCACAGCGCCCCCGTTCTGAAGAACACGAATTCTTCAAACGGTCAGTCGGTCTGAATGCCCGAAGGATACTTCCAGAAGGTACCGTTTGAGTAGACGATATCCGCGTCGAAGGTCGAAGTGGTGCCTGGGGTAGTCCAAGAGCCAACATTGGCAGTAGCGTCACGACCATACGATGCAATGGAGTATTCCGTACCGTTTGCATCGGACCGCATGTACCACATGTTGTTCCAGCCATCACTCATCGGAATAAACTTGATGTAGGTCGGCGAAATGAAAGTTGCCAGGTTCGCCCGTGAGGTAATAGCTCTCGGATACCGGCCATAATCCACCGCGTACGCCTCGATGGCGGTCGCAATCGTCCTCATGTCACCCATCGTTGCTTTTTGTCGACCACGGTTAATCGCATTCAGCAGGTTCGGAATAGCGATTGCCGCAATCACGCCAATGATCGCCACAACGATCAAGAGCTCGATCAGAGTAAAACCACGTTCTCTCCGCATCACAAGTCCTCCTTTCAATCCACAGTGAATACTAGCAAGAACTATACCAGGATAGCCTGCGAGCATCAAACCGAATCCTGCCCCCGGGCGTCACTCCCTACGCCGAGTCTTGCCGTATCGCGTCACTCGGGCGGCAGTTTTCATCACTCAAACTCGCCCCCATCACTTTCCCAGTTGTGATCTGGGGTCCACACACCAGGCCATTCGATCGGAGCGGTCACACGAACTCTGACCGCTTGGCACCAATAGTCATACGCCAATCCATCCGCAGCGTGGATCGCTACATCCAAAACATACTCACCTGGCGCCAAGTCAATCTTCGGATAGCGACACCTTACGCTACCCTGCCTCTCGAGATCCCCTGTTTTCACACGGTCTATATCGGTATTGTGGCCGGTGATATGAGCGCCATCCAACCGATGCCAGGCAACACCAAAGACGAAGTCCCGAACTTCTCTGTTGACGCTGTAGTTGATCTGAACTGAACAACCGACTCCGTTCGGAACGATTCGCGTTCGCCGCTCATCGGCGAGAATTTCGACACTGTTGATTTCGACGTCGCCAGTCCCCCAGCGCCGGCCTTCCTCGACGACACGGACTTTGGCGGGCTCATTGCGAGTTTCGGCTTCGACTTCACCTGCGACATCGCTTTTGTAGCGCGCAACAACTGTGTCTGCAGGACCATCGGCAGCCGCTGTGCCATCAACCAGATAGAGAGCCCGGTCGGCAAAGTCAGCTACCAGGTCAAGATCGTGCGAGACCAGAACCATGGTCACGCCTCTTCTGCGCAAACGCGCCAGGTGGTCGAGACACCGCTTAGTGAACACCGCGTCACCAACGGCAAGAACCTCGTCGATCAGGATGATATCCGGTTCGACGACAACTGCCACAGCAAAGCCGAGACGAACGTACATCCCTGACGAGTAGGTCTTTACTGGCTGGTCGATGAAATCGCCAATGTCTGCGAACTCAATGATCTCTTCGACCTTGGCCTCGATCTGTCGACGGGTGAGCCCGAGCAGCATCCCGTTGATGATCACGTTCTCGCGGCCGCTGATCTCCGGATGGAAGCCCGCGCCAAGTTCGATCAGCGCCGTAATCCGACCCGCGGTGCTGACGCTTCCTTGAGTCGGCTTCAAGATGCCGCTGATCAGCTTGAGCAGCGTCGACTTGCCCGAGCCGTTCGGACCTATCAACGCGACAGTCTCACCCGGCTGAATCGTCAGTTCAATATCGTCGAGAGCCACCACCTCGCGCCGACCAGCGCCACGCGCCCGAAACTGCCCGTGGAAAAGCGCGCCCTTGAGCGTCGTCAACCGACCCGATCCCTGAGATCGTCGCAAGAAGATCTTGCAAACACCTTCGAGTTCGATCAACCCTTTCACGCCGCCTCCACGATGGTGTCCCTCATCCGGGTGAAAATGGCGGCACCAAACCACCACATGATCAGGGCGATCACCATAGAGAGCAGCCACGCCATCGGAGTGCCACCGTCGCCGAAGAAGACGGTTCCACGATAAATGTCGAGCAGGCTCGCCAACGGATTGAAGCCGAGGATTCGGCGCAGTAGTCCCGCTTCCAAACCTGCCAGGCTGTAGATGATCGGCGACGAGAAGAAGAGCAGGTTGAGCAGGTGGCTCAGCAGATCACGCAGATCCCTAAAATGGACCGCCAACGGCGCCACAGCGAACGCCAAACCTGCCGTAGCTATGACCCACGGAATCAGCGCCAGCGGCATCAGGAAAATCAACGCGGGAAACGGATGCCAACCATTCATGTGGGATACCAATAATGCAACCAGGAGTACCGGGAGAGCTAGAAGGTGGTGAATGAAGTGTGAGATCACCGTAACCGCTGGAAAGATCTCCGGCGGGCACACAACCTTGGCCATCAACGGTCCGTTCTCGACAAGCGTCCCCGAGGCATCCATCAGCGCCCCGGAGAAGAAGAGCCACGGCAGCAAACCGGTGAAGAGGAACAGAGGATAGGGGTCTATCCCAAGGTCAGCGAACTTGGGCTGAAACACCTGGGTGAAGACAAACGAGTAGACAATCAGTAGCAACAGAGGATTGGCGAGCGACCAGAAGAAACCGAGTACCGAAGCGCGGTAGCGGGCGTTGAGGTCACGGCAGACCAACACCCAGATCAAAGCCCGCTGCTGCCACAGCAGGCGAGTTACGGCTATCGCGCTCAAGCGCCTACCTCGCGGGAGTTGGAGTCGGCCGGGCGGCTCCTCCACGTTTTATTTCATTCATAAGGTTGATGATGTACTGCCTGTA
>JAAESQ010000020.1 GCA_024229275.1 bacterium
ATTCGGCGCCCTTTGGTTTTGGAGGCATCGATGCAAACGGTTTGCTCGAAGCGGGTACCAACATCGAGAATGCAATGGACTTCCCATCCGGCGACCACGAGATACCGCGCGGTGAACTTGTGAGCTGTGACAACTTGGCAGTCTGTCCTGTGTCCATCCAACGACAGTAGATTTGCGAGGTGTCATCTTCTCGTGAGACATAGATCAAACGGTTACCGTCTGGTGACCAGCGCGGAGTGTTGTGATTCTCATTGCCGGTGGTGAGAGGTCGATGGTCAGTTCCGTCGGAGTTGATGATCCAGAGATTTGACCGACGGCGGTCCGTCATAATGTCCATGAAGGATCGAACGTAGACGATTTGCTCTCCGTCGGGTGAGATCTGAGGATCAGCGGCGTACTCGAGTTGGAATACGTCGAGCGGATTGAAGTGCTGGTCGTCGAGTTCAGCAGACTGCAATACACCCACGATCGCGAAACTTAGAGCCAATGCCGTCAAAACCAACTTCTTCATGCCATCTCCTTCGAAAGTGACAACTTGGGGGGACGGCCCCACCAATTCGCTATCGATCATAGCCGAGCAGCGTAAGGAAAAATGTAAGGAAGGGTAAAGGCTTTGGTCTCTTTTCGAATACGCAGAACCGATCTACTGCGACCTGCGTTTCCTGAGATTGATGGGGAGTAACGCTATGAGCTATTTCGCGCGTCTGTTGGTTCTTTCGGCTTGCGTATTGGCGCTGGTGTCATGCGGCGTCAATTCATCAATCAACATTCAGGATGGTGCAACTGTCAACGGCGACAAAATGACTGTCAACGGTGGTGTGTACATAGGATCAGATTGCACTGTCAACGGAGGGTGTCGCACCGTCAACGGTCGTGTCACAGTTGGCTCAAACTCCAAGGTGCGCAGCCTCAAAACAGTCAACGGTTCGATTCGTCTCGATGACTCAATTGGCGTCGAAGGCGACCTCGAGACCGTCAACGGACGCGTCGAACTCGGTTCCGACGTTACGGTTGTGGGAGACGTGGATTCGGTCAATGGGTCGATTTCGGTTGAATCCAACAGCTCGATTCATGGTACTGCCAGGACGGTCAACGGTGACATCGATTTGGTCAGGACCGAGGTTGATGGCGCACTGGTGACCACAAACGGCAATATCAGTCTGAGCAACGCGTCACGAGTTACCGGAGACATCATCATCAGAGGGGAGAAGAAGCTAGGGCAGAAGCCCTTGAAAATCAGAATCTCCGGCTCATCGACTGTTGACGGCGACATCGTCGTCAAGGACTCCGATCGCAAGGTCACGATTGTGCTCTCTGACGGTGGTGAAGTCAGAGGTTCAACAGGCACCGCAATTGTCGAGAAGCAGCAAGCACCTCAGCAGGAGTAGGCACTCGAACGAGACGAGACTACGTCTTCAGATTCGACTGGATCGTCTTCATCGGCAGCATCGGTCTCGGACTCTTCCGCTTGAGTCGTTCTCTCGGTCAACCATTCATCGACCAAGCGAAGATCCTCAAGACCCCGTTCTCCGGCGTCGGAGAGTTCCGCTCGTGCGGTGTAAGCGAGTTGCAGGGCTCGTTCTTG
>JAAESQ010000021.1 GCA_024229275.1 bacterium
CAGGTTGAGTACGGCCCGGGATCCCGTAAGATCAGGGCGTATTGGCGCCATTTGGTGCACTGCTTGCGCAGACCGTCAAAATCAAAGCGCGACACCGCGGGTGGGGAATAATCTTCCACGTCAGAAACACTGCGGGCTTCGGCAAGGGGATGTGAAATGGGTTGAAGCATCCCGGCCAACAGCTTCCAGCGAATGCCCCAAAGATCCTCCTGGATACCCTTGTCCGGGTCGACCAATTTCCACAATGGTTCCGCGGGCCAGACCGAACGGATGTCGATACCTAGACACTGAAGAACATCCTCGAAATCATCGACACCGTAATACCGACACAACGATGTCTTGATCGGATCGCTGGTCCAGATATCTAGAGGCATGCGGTCCGGGATCTGATGGTCTAGGGTGGCTAAAACACGTTGTTTACTGTTCATCGGCTTCCGTCTTGGTGTGTCACCCGGTTCCCCTGTCCGTCGAAGAAGAAAACGGCATCGGCATCGATACCCCAACGAATTCGATCGCCGAGCTTGCAAACATGTTCACCGCTCTGGATCGACCGGAATACTTGTCCGCCGGCCAGTGTGAGGTCGTAGAGAACCTCCCTGCCCTGGCTTTCCACAAAGGTAATCTCGCCTTCGATGGGCGTTGCGAGATCCGGCTGCAGGTATTCGGGTCTGACGCCAATGGTGATATTCTGTCCCGCCGTCACCGACGCTGCCTTGATACGGTCCGGCAATTCGAAGCGCAGGCCCGGGGTGTCGAAACGACCGTCTTCTATCTTGCCGTCGGCGAACGATATGGGTGGATTGCCGATGAAACCGGCGACGAATCGGTTCTGCGGCTGGTGGTACATTTCGTCCGGCGATCCGATCTGCTGAATCTTGCCCTCGTTCATCAGGGCGATGCGGTCGCACATGCTCATCGCCTCGACCTGATCGTGGGTAACCAGGATGGAGGTGCAACCGGTTTCCTGCTGAATTCGGCGGATCTCACTGCGCATCTCGAGTCGCAGGCCGGCATCGAGGTTCGCCAGGGGCTCGTCCATCAACAGAACGTCCGGTTTGCGCACCAGGGCGCGGGCCAAGGCGACGCGCTGCTGCTGGCCGCCCGAGAGCTGGCCGGGCCGGCGTCCCAGAAGCGCTTCCATGTGCAGGATGCCGGCTATTTCCTTGACCATGCGCTCGGCATCGGCGCTGCTCTCTTTGCGGATTCGCAAGGGAAAGGCGATGTTCTCGTAGATGCTGAGGTGCGGGTACAGGGCGAAGGACTGGAAGACGACGCCGACGTTCTTTTTCTGTGGCGGCAGGGCGGTCACGTCCTTGTCGCCGAACCAGATCCGCCCCGAGGTGACTCGGTGGATGCCGCAGACGGCGTAGAGGGTAGTCGTCTTGCCACATCCCGACGGGCCCAACAGGGCAATCAATTCGCTATCGCCGATGGTCAGGTCCATGTCCTCGATAACGTTGACCGGGCCGAAGGACTTGGAGAATTTTTCCAGTCTGATTTCCATTAGCCTTTGGTCCCCCCTCCGTAGATGTTCATCAGTTTGTCCTGGGTGAAAAGATAGAAGATCATCACCGGGACGACGTAAAACAGCCCCACCGCCTTGAACAGGCCGAAGTCCGACAGGTAGTCGTCGATCATCAGGCCGGCGAGATAGACCGACAACAGCCGCGCATCCGAACTCGGCGCCAGGATGAGCGGCAGCACGAATTCGCTCCAACCGGCCATGAAGGAGAATATGGCCAGCGCGGCGACACCGGGCATGATCTGGGGCAGGACAAGTTTGTACCAGACCTGGAAACGGCTGGCGCCGTCCTGCAGTCCCGCCATCTCGATCTCCCAGGGCACGGTGTCGTAGAAGCCCTTCATTATCCAGATTCCGAACGGCAGCTCGAGAGCCGCCTTGACCAGGATGACACCGATCAGCGTGTCGTAGAGGCCGATCATGCGCAGCATGAGAAAAATCGAAATGATCAACGTGACGCTGGGGAAGGAATGAAGCAGCAGAACAAAGCCAAGAAACTGGGAGCGGAACGGAAACTTCAGGCGCGATAGCGCGTAGCCGGCGGTCGACGACAGAACGACGACAATGGCGACGACGCTGGTGGCGAAGATGGTGGTGTTGAGGGTCGCCGTCCAGACACTGCCGTGACCGGCGATCTCCTCGGTCAGGAAGCGCCAGTTCTTGAGCGTGAACTTCTGCGGCCAAATGCTCTCGATGTTGATCTCGGATATGGAATCGATGAACAGCCACAGGTACATGATTATGATCGGCGCCGAGACGATCAGCAGGAATATGGTTAGGGGCCAGTTGGTTCTACGGTCTTCCATATGGTCAGCTTTCGATTAGCGGCTCGGCAACGAGTTTCTTAAAATCGAAGATCCGAAGGTAGAGCAGCGACAGCGCGATACCCACGACCACCAGCACCACCGCCAGTGTGGCACCGAAACCGTAACGCAGGTTGCCGAAATAGTTGGACAGTGCGGTGTGGTAGGCGTTCAGCGCCCAGGTCTCGGTGGTGAAGAATCCGGGGCCGCCGTCGGTCAGCAACAAGATGTATTCGAACGACGTCAATAGGCTCAGGGTCTGGTAGCTGGTGACGAAAAGGATCGGCCAGGCCATCAGCGGCAGGATGATGCGCCGCACCTGTTGCCATTTGTAAGCGCCGTCGACCTCGGCCGCGTGCAGCACCTCACGGGGTATTGCAAGCACGGCGCTGGCAAAGGTGATCATGCCCATACTGGCGCCGACAA
>JAAESQ010000022.1 GCA_024229275.1 bacterium
AGATCCCAAGGCCGAGAGAACAGGCTTGATGAGCATGAAGTAGGCGGGTGCGTGATTGTCCTCGGCGGTAGAACGGATGAGTTCTGCTGCGGGCAGACGGGCACAGGCGAAAGTGTGTGCCTCGTCGGACCACAGACCTTCGCTTCCGAGTTGGCTGAATCGCAGTGCTGCCGCGAGGATGAGAATGCCAATCAGGATTGGCACTTCACGAGAACCGCTGCGGTGAGCCGCGTCAGTGATGATTGGAGGTTCCTTCAGGCTCGGCTAGTCGATATATCTGATACTCGCCCAATTTGGTGTCAGGAAGGTACTTCTCCTGCACGAAGTGCTCAATCTGGGGTGTACGTTCGCGGGGATCCGAAGGTTTGTGAACGATCAACTGGGGTGGGTGTTGCCGCATCGTGGCCGGGACATCTCTATCGATGCCGAGGAGGTACCCCCACCTTCCGGAATGGAAAAGCGAGAGAAAGTAGCGCGTTGGCGCAGAACGTTCAGAGAGAAAGTAAATGATGGCATCGGGTCCCATGACAAAGATCTGTTGGTCAGGTTGAGTATGCTGCGAAACGTACTGGGCAACAGCCCGCGTGTTCTGGTCTTGTTGCAGGTAGCTGTTTCGGATCGTCTCCGCTCGTCCCGGGGCGAACGTACTCCACGCGAGGAAGAGCATGCCGATTCCGCCGATCTTCGCCCACAGTCTGGCGTCGATCTCGAGCGTTGCTAGCGCTAATGCACCTACAAGCGATATTGCCAGCCCCATCTGGAGGTAGTAGTGGGCGTACATGTTGCGACCCAGGGCGACGCCGAACAGTGATCCCGCTGCAAGGAGCCAGACGAGTACGACTTTCCACCTGTTGTCACCCAACTCGCGTCGCCTCAGCGTGAGCAGGGCCAGACCGCCGATCCACAGCATCGTGAAAACGTCTGTCCGCACCGTCCAGGCCAGGAAGTTGAATAGATTTCGCCAGCCAATGGTCGCAGGAACCGTCGCCACGTAGTCCATGTTGAACCAGAGTGTTGCGTAGAGAAACTCAGCGATGGTTCCCTGCAACGCAAAATACGTGAACACCGCGCCGACAACAGCGATCCCGCCTGTCCCGTAGCAAGCCAACTCGCGAACCAGCAGGCGAGCGTTGGCGCTCTCGCGTTGGCGGGCGCGACGCAGTACCAGCCAGAGAGGGATGACGGCGACGGTGTAGAGGGCCGGCGGTTTGATGAGTACAGCAGTTGCACTTGTGATGCCCGCCAGAGCGAGCCACATCGACGACTTCCTCGGCTCGAGAAAAATGAGTAGGCACAGGATCGCTGCGGATGCGGGGAGCATCATGAACAGTTCTGCGTTGGAGGCCAGTCCGCCAAACGTGGGCACGGAGAAGAACACGCCGTAGGCCGCAGCTCCGAGGGCGGCGAGTTCGGCAGCGAAGAGCCTCCGACCGATGAGGTATACCAGGAGCATTGAAAGCAACAGATAGGCGGTAGTGAAATGGCGCAGGGCTTCAACGCTGTTTCCGAACACTGAAACTGCAGGACCAAGAATCGCGAACAGCATGGGCCCTTTGTGGCTCCACGCGGTCGCGTACAGGCTGCCGCCGTGAGCTAGGTCTTGCGCTGCAACGAAATACACCGTTTCGTCGCGATCAATCACAAGCTGATCGCTGTAGGGAAGGCGAAGCCCAATGACGATGACTAGCGCTGCGGCTAGAAGGCACCATGCCCTGGCCGGTGGTCGAGAGGCGTGCCTGGTGGGCGCCTCTATTGAATCGCTAGAGGAAACGCTGCTCTCCGACTCCGGAGTGGACTGATCCATCATCGTTCAGGCAATTGTAGACAACAAGGCCGTAATTCCGAAGCCACTTCTCTCGCAAGAGTGACTCAGGTTGTGTGAGGACGACCAGACATTGCTGTACCTGAGCGATGCTACGCTGCGTTTGCAGAGGATACTCAACGAAAGACAAAGCCGTCTTAGTCGTTGTCATCCCGAGCGTAGTCGAGGGATCTCCCGTTGAAAATAGCAGCATGTATGTTGTGGTAATTAAGCAGATTGCTAACCTTTGCGGGAGATCCCTCCACTCGCCATAGCTCGGTCGGGATGACATTCTTGAAGAGTTCTATCTTAGGAGTCGTTGATAGGACAACGAAGTGCCCGCCGTTAAGGCGCTGCGCTCACCCTGCGAAATCGATCCGGGTACCGATGCCGCGCTGTACAGCCCTTTCGTAGACGAGCTGAGCTGACGCGATGTCCTCCACTGCCAGTCCAAGCGATCGAAAGAGGGTGATCTCCCGAGTGGACGTGCGGCCGGGGTGAGCGTCGTTCAGAATCTCGCCGATCTCGGTGACGGAGTGGTCGTCGTCGATCACTCCTTGCTCGAGCGCCCGGATGTACTCACCGGCCTCATTGGTGAGAGATTCACGGCGGTCGGTGAAGAGGGTGGCCTTGCGGACGACATCAACATCAAGCTCGCGCATTGAAGGGATACTGGCGCCTACCGCGTTGACGTGCATGCCGGGTTCCAGGAGTTCGCCTGCAAGGATCGGTTCCCTCGCTGAAGTCGTCGTGCAGATGATGTCAGCGCCTTCTACTGCCGAGGCCACATCGGCTACCACTTCGATCTTTGTGTCGTGCTTGGCCATTTGCTCTGCTGCCAGGCGTTCGGTGTTGGCTGTTGTCCGGCTCCAGAGTCGGATCTGTTTCAACGGTCGTACGGCAAGCATTGCCTCCACGTGAGAGCGAGCTTGAGTTCCGGCTCCGAGGATCGCAAGTGTGGACGCGTCTTTTCTCGCAATGCGATCAGTGGCCAAGGCCGACACCGCCGCGGTTCGAACAGCAGTGATAGCACCCGCTTCGACCAGCGCCAGTGGACGTCCTTGCTCGGGATCGAAGATCATCACCCCGCCCTGGTGCGAGTCGAGTCCGAAGTCAGCTGCTCGGTCAAAAACACTGAGGACCTTGATGCCAAAAGGCTTGCCGCTTGCCAGTGAACCAGGCATCCATGCCAACACCCCCTGGTGGTCGGGAAGTAGTAATCCGTCACGCAGGGGCTGCAGCCCTTCGCCTCGCGAAAGCGCGGCAAGGGCTTCGGCCACGGTGGCAATACAGTCAGACATAGGAAGCAACTCGCGTACCTGAGAATGATTGATGATCAGCATCGGGAGCACCCCCTTCGGACTTGCACTGAATTTCTGACGAGGCGAATCAGGCGCATCAGCGACGCCCCATCTTGAGCTCGCGCTGACGCCGTTTTGTCGGTGGGCGCAGATCTAACTTCCAGCGACGGTGCATCCAGAACCACTGTTCGGGATGATCAAGGATGAATTCCTCGAGTACTTGGTTGTACTTGAGGGTGTTGAGGTAAATCTCGTTGCGAGGCTGCTCCGATGTGATCCAAGGCAGCGGTGGATCGAAGCGCATCACGTGTCGACCGTCGGGTTTGCGATAGCAGCAGGCCGGAATGACAGGAGCACCGCTCTGTCGTGCAACGAGAGCTAGACTCCGGTTCGTACCCGCCTCCTTGCCGAAAAACTCGACTGCAATGGCCTTCGATCCCAATACGTTGTGTTGATCCATAATGAAGATGATCGCGTCGTTCTTGTCGAGTGCGTCGAACACGCAATTGAGCGCGTTGAAGGCCGGAATGATCCTGAGGCCGGCCTTGCGGAAACGGCCGAATACGAGCATTTCGAGTACTGGGAACAGCGATTTTCGAATCACGTGAAGCCGGTTTTGGTATTGCTTGAACTGCAGCATTGCACCCGCAGCGGC
>JAAESQ010000023.1 GCA_024229275.1 bacterium
CCGATGAGCGCACACCCATCAGATACTGGGTGGAACCGACCCTATAGGTCACTTTGAAATCATCTTCTATGATCCACTTGCCGATAACCTCGGGCTCACCACTCGACGTCGGTGCACTCAGGTCGACAACAACTGAATGATTGTTTGCATCGACGACTGCGTATCGGCATTCATCACAGGTGACTGCGCCCTTGATACCGTCATTTGCAAGAGTGTGGGTCTTCACCGCGATACCATCGGCATTCGAGGATTCACCGTGCCCTTCAAGCCATTCGATCTCGACGGGAGGACCAAAAGGGATATAGGGTGGATTGTCGTCAAAAAAGCCGCTGCAATCATACCCAGCACCGATCTTGGCCCTGGTAACGGGACTGCCTCCGGGTTCGTCCAGTTTGAACACCTGTACATCAGTACCGACATGCGCCAGTAGATAGTCCTTGCCGCCCCACGAAAAGGGTTCACCTCGATGTGGACGAGTGTTGCATTGAAAGCCAGTCGTGTTCCCACCGGTGCCGTCATAGACCAATCGATCGTAGGAAAACACCTGCGAATGAGCGGTCTGAATACCTAGACCTAGGCCAGCGGCAACGGCGATAATTACGACCCACTGAACCGCGTGAAAGCTCGTCCGCGCTTTGTTCACTCGTTCCCTCCCCCAATAACATGAAAAACGATCTCAGGGAACAGAGTGTTGGACTCTGAGCTGAGAACCCGCTTTCGGACCCATGATAGCAGCCGAACTGCTTGAGCTGCAAGTCTTTGCCACGTGACTAGGGTCACAGGTCGAACACAGGCCCTTGACCTCAACGAACGCTCCGGAACCTGCACGGTGCGAACGTTAATCATTAAGAAACAAATACGAAGGCTGACACCACTCACGAGGCACCTGAATATAGTTCATTCCAGTGCTACTGACAACCCATATTACAAAGATGTTGTTTTCGAGTTTGCGGAAAATTAAACTATAAGTGAGCTGACCGACTGTCCCATCTGCATGGTCGCCTTTGGCTGGATTTTCAAGAACACAAAAAAA
The DNA here is from genome assembly GCA_024229275.1 of bacterium. Classification (GTDB taxonomy): domain Bacteria; phylum Acidobacteriota; class Thermoanaerobaculia; order Thermoanaerobaculales; family Sulfomarinibacteraceae; genus JAAESQ01. The sequence continues at coordinate 1,034 of JAAESQ010000023.1, forward strand.
ACGGGACGGTCCGAAGACCGTCCCGTTGGTTCGATTCTGTTGCTAAAAGTTACTCAGCGAACTGAACGAAGTTATAGCGGCCAACGCCGATCCATGGCAGATACTGGGAAGGATCACAAGCATAGTGAGCCAACTGAGCTGCTGGCATCGCTGCCGAGAACACACCGTGCGCATCGTAGCGAACGCTGACGTAGGTCTGATACAGATCGTCGCCACTGCCTACGTTCGAATACGGGAATACCAACATCATCCAGCCAGAGGTGGCCGGCACGCCGACTTCCTCAGGCTCCGGAAGAGAGAACTGAGAAATGTCGACCTGCTGGGTTTCCAGCGGAAGAAGGTTAATGCGGAAGGTCTGGCACTCGGGGGTGTTCGGCGGGCAAGAAGGCCCGGTCGATCCACCAACTGCCGAAGTTGCGTTCTCGTCCTCGTCCCACGAGTAGTAGGTGTAAGGACGGCAGTCCATGGCATAGAGCTTGGTCGGAGGATCGGTCGCTGCACCGAGATCAGCAATGTCGATGTAGAGGTCAGCCACGGCGCCAACGCTCTGCTCAGCGGTGGCATTATTTGCAGATGCGCGCTTGAAGACGCGAACCTTGCTGCCCATCACCGAGTTATACAGCCAGCGGAAGCCCCAAGCGGTCGGGAGTGGCTCACGGAAGTCGCCGTAGGTCGAGGTGTAGGAACCAAGTGCGGCAACGTACTGGGTGTAGAAGTAGTTCGGCTCATCCGTAATCGGATTGAGGATAGGACGGAAGCCCTGGGAAACTGGCAGCTCAGCCTCAAGGCCAGGCGCGGGGATTGCTTCGGAGAAGTTGGCGCTTCTGTTGAGGTACATGAGGTCGCCAAACAGAACGTTTTCGTACACACCCTGGGCGCCATTGGGGTCGACGTCGCCTGGACCGGCAGGATTGTAGTTCGGCACGTTCCAGTAGTTCGCACTGGAATCAGGGAACATACCGTTGCAGGTCCAAACCACGTCGGCGGTGATGTACATCCAGGTCGGGTAGGTGAGGTCACGATCGAGGAACCAGAAACCCGTGAAATCGTCCGATACGTCGCCCGTGCCGCAATCCTGGATGCCGGTATCGGCTTCCTGGGATGCACGGAGATACGACTTCACACGAGCGACAAGCGCCGGATGAAGTGCACCGTATACGGGATAGTACAGACCGCTGGTCGGGCAGCGCCAGGTCATGAAGTGACCGGCATCGTCGCGATCAAGCGGCACAGGCAGAGTGCCGTCGGGGATTGCGGGACCTTCCGGATTCGGAGCATCGGCAATATCAAACCCATCCGTGCCGGTGCTCGGCAGGATACCACTGATGAGGATGTCACGAATGGAAGTCGCCTGGACGTCGTAACCGGAAAGGACGACGTTCCAGTCAAGAACGTGAAGACTGTAGTCGCTCCACAGTGTGAAGTGAACAATCTGCGGATCGGACGAAACGTTGGTCACGGTGAAAAAGGTATTCTCGCCGTCAACCTCATTATTATAGTCAAAAACAACAAACGGAAACAGCACGGTCGCTGCGGGCACGTGATCGGTCGTGCAGAAGGCTGCGAAAGCCATGCTGCTGCCACCGAGCGCCAGACCTGCGACTACGGCCATTGTCAGAAATCTCTTCATACCAAACTCCCTCCTTAGGCGTTTTATTCGTAGAAACCTACTATCATGTCTCTTCGCCTGCTAAAAACTCGCTGTCGCATCACCTCCGTAAGTTCATTTAAATCAAATACTTATGAATATTTAATGTCATATTAGCATAAGTATAGGAGCTTTGCCTTCTCTAGTCAAGTTTTTTAGTGCTTGTCTCATACTCGATGAAGTATACACGAGCACTGTCAATTCTGCACCTTGGACTTCCACAGTTGAAGCCCTCCCTTTCGGCCGGTTTTACTGGTGGCGCCCATAACGAGTATGTCGTCGAGCCCATCACCGTCGAAATCGTGAACCTCCACAGCGTATGGAGTGCCCATAGCTTGCTTGCTCAACTCGGCACTGCGTTCTTGAACGAAGGTGCCGTCAGCCTGGCGCAAGTAGACGTCTATCACCCCGTTCTTCCCTGCACCAACCATGTCCGGGAGACCGTCGCCATTGAGATCGCCTACACCAAGCCTCCAATAGGACATCTTGCCATCACTGATTACGACCGGATGGGTCTCAATAGCGAAGCCTTCTTCGGTTGCCTTGAGGTCGTAGACGACAAACCCGGTGCGAGTCTGTCGTTCCGCTGGCTTCTCTCCTGCCAGGTCCGCCACCATCAATCCCTGAGCGAAGGTGCCGATGAGGGAACCGGGTTCCTCAACGCCCTTCGGTGGATCGAGAACGGCAATCTCGAAGTGAGCCGTATCGGAGAGGATCTTTTCCGGTGAAACGACTCGAAGGTCCCAATCCTCCCCCTCGGTCCGGTTCAGCAATAGAGGAACTCGGCCTCCAAGAATGCTGAAGCTACGCACAATGTCGTCCAACCCGTCACCATCGATATCGGCTGCCACAATCCTGTCTGACATCATGCGGGGCTCAAACTCATCATCCTGGACATTCCATCCCTGTCCCTTCAAGTTCTCCAAAATCCAAGTGGTCTTCACAGGAAGCAGCTGGCCGGTCGACAGCTCGATGCCGATTTCAGCCATGAAAACGATGTCGGGCCATCCGTCGCCATTGAAGTCGCCGACATCCGGGGCGCGCGAGAAAAGTCGCGGATCACGGCTCGGGAGGCGCTCTGATCGCGTGAAATCGCCCTTTCCGTCCCCGTAACAAAGGTATTGGTTGCGTAGGTGAAGAGCGAAGACAATGTCCTGGTGGCCATCTCTGTCAAAATCACCAACCGCAACACCCCCGTAGTCAAACGTAACGCTGGTTGACCAAGCAGCGTTTTGCCAAACTGAGAAAGTGCCATCTCCACTGCCCAGAAAAATATACGGACGGCCACTGCCCTTACGCTGTGGTGGCACAACGAGGTCGTCGTGACCATCTTCGTTCATGTCTGCAATATCGAACCCTACCTGCCAGAGGCCACCTCGCGGCAGGCCTGAATCGACGGCTTCGAAGTGCAACGAGTCGATTGATGGAAGAGGCACGATATCGGCGTAAAAGTCAACTGTTCGAGCGGTCCCAATTATCTGCCGTTCGAGCTGTGCGATGATCTCTTCATCCTGGCGCTGTCGCCACAGCTTGTGCAGAATCGACTCGGGGTCCTCCGGCGGCAGATTCTGCAGTGTTACGTTCTCATCATCTTCATCGATGATAATCATCTCCCACCGTGCGGCACGGTGGGGATAGGCGTAACCATCGCCAAGGCGAACGATCCCGTCCTTGGGAATAATCAACGGTTCCATCTGCTGTTGCAGCCATACCGTATAAGAAATCGGGGCCTTCGACTCCTCTGTTTTGTCAGTGTTCTGCGGCTCGGGCTGTACAGATTGCTCAGCCGCAGGATTCCCTTGACTAGGCGTTTCTTGAGCAACAATTGCCGGCGCGAAACTCAGCAGCAGGGCTACTATCAGCCCGATCATCAACCTCTGAAACATTCAAAACCTCCACGTACAACTTCCCAAGCTGGGTGACTATAACAAAATCTGAGCTGCCCAGCTGCCGCAGTGATCATCCCACCAAGTAGGCCTCGCGTATGAAACGCAAACCCGAACCCGGGCGGCGCCAGATCGGCAGAGCGGCGTATCTCGCAAAGCGATGCCACTTCAGCTGTCAACTCTCAACCTCAAACACGCGAACGTCTTCTTGCAATACGAATGCCAATCAGCTCAGCAAACTCCAACTCTGAAGGGCACCACTCTAGGTTTCGAGGCCTGACACTCATTGCAACAGGCTCTCGCCGTGATGCGGAACACCGCCAGGCTGCTCCTAACCCAAGTATTGTTGACGCGTATGCCGCATCACCATACAATGGATGGCGCGCGCGATATAAGTCCGGGCTATGCCCGGGGATCATGACTGAAACTGGAAAGAGGATTAAGAGTGAGCAGACGCGAAAGACGAGCAGCCCCTGAGGTCGCAGCGATCGGGCATCGACTGCGCAAGCTCCGTAAGGAGCAGAGGCTGACTCAGAGCGAACTCGCACGCCAGATTGGCATCCAGCAGTCCGATCTGTCGCGCATGGAGAAAGGCGAGTATCGCGTCTCCTTGGACCATCTATTCCGCATCCTCGCTGTTTTCGGCCTGGGAATCGCCGAGTTCTTTGGAGATGCTCAGACTGCGACGGCACCCGTGACTGAGCCACTGTCTCACCTCGACATGCAGACAATGCAGCTCATGCGCCGATTGAGTCCGTCAGCTCGCGACGAAGTCAGAGAGTTCCTGGAGTTCAAACTCCGCAAGGAACAGGTCGATCGCCGATCACGAGTAACCAAACGGGAGCACAGCAGCGGATGAACCTCAACCACTTCCATACCCTGATCGAGCTCGGAAGAACTCAGTTCGCCGAAGGAAATCTCGAGCAAGCGCTGGAGAGCTTCGAAGGAGCTGAGACCTACGCGCGCTCTCATGGCCGACAAGATCTTGAAGACCGAGCATTCTGCTCACGATGCGGTGTACTGGTCGAATTAGAGGAAATCGGCCCGGAGGTTGCTCACTTACAGCAGGTATTGCTGCGAAGTGATGATCCCCGCACATCCTCGACGGCCGCGTACTACACAGCTGCAGCGTTCTACCTCCAAGATGAACGCGATCGTGCTTCGAAATTCGCTCGAAAAGCGCTTGATTTCGCCTCCCGGGCACAAGAGCCCGAAGCTGAAGCCGCCGCAGCAAACCTACTGGGCAATCTCGCACTCGTCGCCTGTGATTTCGCCGAGGCCGAGGTTGCATACCGCAAGGCACACGCCGCCTATAGAGATCTCGGTGGCTATCGTCGGCTGATGTGCGCTCAAGTCGAGGACAATCTGGGCTACACGATGATGTGTACGGATCGCGTCGCTCCGGGCATTGAACTCTGCGAAGGCGCTCGCGACGTCATGCGCGAACTCAGCGCTACTCACTATCTGCAGCAACCTCTGCAGGATCTCTGCTACGGTTACCTGCTCGAAGACCGTCTGGAAGAGGCGTTGGCAACCGGCGAAGAAGGCATGGAATACGCCCTCGCCGTCGATGATCGCTTGGTGGTAAAGAACTTGCTTTTCCTGCTCGCCGACGCATCAGTGCGGCAGGGGAACCGATTCCGTGCCAGGCGGTTCCTGTCCGAACTCGCCAACTACTATCCCGACGTCGCACCCAGCGAGGAAATGATCGACGTCTTGCTGGCGGTAGACCTGACCCAAGTCGTCAATCTAAGGAGCTGAGCTATGGGCTCAATGAGAAAACTCTTCGTACTTGTCGGCATTCTTCTCGTGGGAGTGTCGGTGTTCGCCGCCAGTTCCGACAAGGCCCTCGCCAAGGACGGTACGCTGTACACCACCCGTAGCTACAGCAATATGTTTGCGTTGCGCACGACATCGCCTGATGGAACCTCGGCCATCAGCCCGGTGCCGAACACCGCAGGAATCGACGTATTGAATCCAGTCGTCCAAGTTGACGATACGACCGGAGCTGTTGTCCTGGCCTGGCTGGAGCGATTCGAGGCCGGTTTCTCTCAGCTCACCATGGCTATTCGCACCGACGATGAGTGGTTCGGCCCAATCGTTATCGCTGGAGACGCAACCGAGATCGCCCAGAACCCAAGCCTGTTGCTCCATAGGGCGAAGACCGAACACACCGACGGCTCTGTCGTCGAGACAACAACCATCCATCTCACATGGTGGATCGCCGACGACGAGAATCACGGTCAGTACGCGATGTACTGCTCCATTCCGCTCAACGACGAAGGTGAACCTGAACTGGACGCTCTGCAGTCGATGCAGCTCAGAGGGATGATTGGAGTCAGCGTTATTTGTGGCGCTCCAGAGGCTGGTAGTGCGCTGACGCGTCCCTACCTGTTCATCGACGCGGCAACCGGTAACCCGCATGTCATGTTCTTCGAGCCTGACAGTTGCTCCATGCACATTCTCGAACTCAAGCCCGAAGTTGAGGAATTTGAAGACATCAGTATCGGTGCAACTCGCCGCCGTCTGGTCGTCATCCTTGGCCGACAACTTGATATCGGAGTGCCGGTCAACGTTCCCCCTGGCCGTGTCGACTTCTCGATCGGCCGAGGATTGACGATTGTCGGATACTGGGATGCCAATGACGGTATTGACTTTCTTCACATGGACGAGAGCGGCTGGTCTGAGACGCGTCATGTACCGCTGGGCGAGGACATCAACCATGAGCAGGCAGTGACACTGATTCAACGGTTGGCGAGATAGACTTAGAGACCTAATGCTTCAAATACGCTCGCGACTCCGGTCGCGGGCGTTTTTCGTTTGCGCAGCGGCAAGAGAACGTTTCGCGTGAACAGTTCGTCCATTCCCAGGTGGCCACTCGACTCACAGACTATCTCTTCTCGGTGCAAATCCGATGAAGAAGCCCGTCCATCGCCCTAGCATACGAGTCCCAGGTCAGAAGACTCGCGGAAGAACTCGCCCCCTCGGCCAAAAACGCGCGCGTCTCTGAATCAAGACTCAGAATAGCCCTCTCCAATTCAGATACGGATCCCGGCTCGACCGTGATTCCGTTGACACCGTTTTCTACCACCTCCGACAATCCTCCGGCAGTACTGCAAATGACCGGCACACCCGCCGCCAATGCCTGCGGAAGGATGGCTGACTGCGTTGCCCGGCGATATGGCAGCACGACGACGTCCGCCGCAGCAAGCAGCGTTGCCATACGGTCTTCCGAGACCCATTCAAGTTCGAGCTGAATTCTGCCTTCAAGCTCAGCTCGACCAGCCGCCTTCCGCAGTTCATCCGCAATTCCATGCCACGGTTCTCCAGCGATCAGGAGCGTCCAACCACTTCTTCGCGGGAGACGCGCAAAGGCATCGACGAGAACATCAATTCCCTTGTAGGGTCTGATCAATCCGAGAAACAACGCAACCTTGTCGCCCTTACCAAGTCCGATCCGGCTGCGGGCAACTTCTTTTTCCGGAGCGTGGGGCAAAGGTGTCGGAGGCAGCGGATGCGAGACCACCGGCAATCCAGGGAAACTGCCCTTCAGCGCACGCGCCAGGGATTCTGCATGAGTGAAAAACCCGTCAGCCTTTTTCAATACCAACCGAGACGCCATTCTCTGCACAACTCCGGCATCATGGTCAGCCGGATTGTGGACCACAGTGACCACCGGCGGCCTCGGCCGCGTCCGAAGAACGAACCTCCACCACGGTGCCCACACCCAGGCCCAGTAAGGCAAGATCCACGCATCTGCCGGAGTAGAGAGTATCTGCTGGCGGACATGAAACCAGGTGACTAGATTGAGCGGATCGAGAACTCGCCGAGCTTGTGGGAGTTCACTGCAGGCCATTGTGTCGACATCGCTCTTGCCTGGAAATAGCCACCTTGGATACTGGCGCTTCGTGGAAAAGAAACGGACGTCATGCCCTAGACCGCTCAGTGCCTGGACAAGCTCAGTCGTCGTGCGGGCGATGCCGCCGCGAAACGGGTAGCCCGGACCGAGGATGTTCAACCGCATAATTCGCTGGTCAGTCCGCCGCAGGTCGCCCCTTCGAAGAGCGGTAGCGCGCCTCGAGGCGAACTCGCACGGGTTCGGGAACCAATCCGGTAACATCTCCACCTAGCGCAACAACCTCACGCACCAGCTTCGACGACAGATAGAGGTATTCCTCTTTCGGTGTCAGAAATACAGTCTCGGCGCTCGGGTAGAGCCGGCGGTTCATCAGCGCCATTTGAAACTCGTACTCGAAATCCGATACCGCACGCATTCCCCGAATGATGATCTTCGCGTCGAGTTCTTTGAGGAAGCTCACGAGAAGTCCTGAGAAGCGCCGTACTTCAACGGCTGGATTGCCGGCGTAGAGTTCCCGCATCATATCGGCCCGCTCTGTCGGCGAAAAAAGTGGATCCTTCCCCGAATTCTCGAGGATGCCGACGACCACTTTGGAAAAGATCTGCGTCGCACGTTCCACGATCGCCATGTGTCCGACGTGAATCGGATCGAATGAGCCGGGGTATACACCCACTGGTTGATGCATGAACGTCATGGCTCCTCCACTATTCCCTCGACAGTTCGATTGTGATGTCGATCGATGGCCCTGACAACCACCAGATGGCGTCCTTCGGAGACTGGAAAGGAAAACTGTTCAGTTGCGCCGTCCAGCATCCCGTCAACGGGCTCCAACACCTCCCACGGTGCACCATCACGGGACCATTCTACGCGCTTGATGGGACTCGCCGCGTCTGAAATCTCGATCTGCCAGATCTCCTCCTGACGTGTGGCCCGGATCTCCGGAGGCGTGTTGTCCACGGTATACCACCGACCCACTGCTGTGGTGTCTAACGGCGCTTCAGGATTGTTCGGCTTGTCACTCGCGGTGATACGAAAGCGATACAGACCATCTGGCAGCGCGGTCGTATCAACTCCAAGCTGGGTCGTCGTCAGGCGTTTACGAACCGACAGCCTGAACCCATCCTTGGCCTCTACTTCGACTTCGTGGCTCAACGGGTCACCGTTGTCATCCTCTGCCTTCCACACTACAGTGCGGTACCCGACCCGCCAGTACTTCTTCCCCTGCCTCGGTTTGGAAGCTCCGCCCCCGCCATCTGGTTGTAGCACCGAGAAAATCCCGCTGAAGTCTGGATTCGAAGCATCGATGACTGGACCGGACGGCGGTGGCGAGCCGAGGTACACGACTCCAGGGCTCTCCACTTCGACGCTCACAATGCGCGGGCCCACGTTGACTTCACGGTAGGAAACTTCGACACGATCGACCGAGAGGAACTTTCCTCCGTTGGCGACGGATCTCACCTCCCACTGCAGAGATTTCGCCGGAGGCTTCGGCACCGAACCATGGGCTGGCAACCAATCCGACCACCCGAGCCAGTTCTCGTCCGGCTTGTCCGAAGCACCCGACCGGAACCTGATTCGTACCGTTTCGTCGTCGGGGAGCACTCGGTATTCACCAAATCGAGCCGGTCTCGCCAGGCGCAGCGAAGGGGCCCGGAAACCAGAGTCTACGTCAGGGCCTGCAGCAGGCCAGAGCACACCCGCTGGTCCCTGAACTACGGCCGCGTTTCCCGACTCTGCAAACGCCGTCGCTTGAACTGCGTCAATGGTGGCCAACCGTGCCCCACCATCCTCGATGAAACGCCATATCTCACCCTCAAATCCGGTACCAACGAGAACACCGTCTCCGTCGCTAGCCAGCGCAGATGCCACTTGACCAGTAAA
>JAAESQ010000024.1 GCA_024229275.1 bacterium
CGCTGGTTAATGCTCTCTTACACTACTGCAAGGATCTGTCCGGCATCGGTGGTGTGGAACGCCCAGGCATCGTGCCTCGTCTGGATAAGGACACGACAGGGGTCATCGTCGTTGCCAAGAACGACACGGCACACCTGGGCTTGTCTCTTGCTTTTCGTCGGCGTCAGATTGATAAGAACTACATCGCAATTTGCTACGGCGTTCCCGAGGCCCGCCAAGGATCGATCGATACCCCGATCGGACGACATCCGAAGGAGAGACAACGTATGGCTGTCTCGGAATCCGGTCGTAACGCACGCACCAATTATGAGGTTGAGGAAGCCTTCGCCGGAGCCACTCAATTACGTTGCCACCCGGTAACCGGGAGGACCCACCAGATTCGCGTTCATTTCGCTCACATAGGGCACGCGCTCATCGGAGATCCGCTGTACGCCGGACGACAATGGCGTAATTTTGAAGACCCATCGTTTCAGGCCTACTGCCGTTCTTTTCCGCGCCAAGCTCTGCATGCTGCAAGCATCGCCTTTCGTCACCCTGTCACGGAAAAAGAGATTCGAGTAGCGGCAGAGCTACCCAAAGACATCAAACACCTCTGCGACGTTCTTCGAGGGAAAGTTACGAACCCTCGTTGAGCAGAATCTCAAGCCGAGTTCGCAACGCTTTGTCTCCCGAAGGAGAATGCACAAAGGCTTCGAGATTCTCGCGCGCGTCGATATCCTCAAGTTCTTCGAGTTCAGTCCAATCGATATGAAGCTCACTCGCGCGCAATCGGGTCTTTGCCAGAGTGTCGGTAGCTGACCAAGGAATTGAGGAGAACAGATCGACTCCCGGTGAACGCTGACCGACCAACCAGTAGCCGCCATCGCAGGCGGGCCCTAGAACGATCTGAGTGAGATCAAGCTGCTCTCCAGCTTCAACGATATGACGTGGCTCGAGAGTCGGACAGTCAGATCCAATGATGATGACTTGACCTGCTCCGCTTTTGAAACTCCTGCGAAACGCATGTAACATCCGCGAGCCCAGGTCTTCTCCTTCTTGTACGGACCATGAGTGACCTATCTGTTGCGCCCAAGTTGCATCAGGCGAATCGGCAAGCCAAACCTCCGGTTGTGCGCCAGCCTTGGTGACAACGTCGAGTGTATGTGCCAGAAGTTCGGCATATACGTGGGTGGCGACCATGTCACCGATTTCGGCCGCCAAGCGAGTCTTGACGCGCCCGAACCGCGGTTCTCTTGCAAACACAAGAACTCTGGTGTTCATCGCATGTTTCCATACCAACGAGCGAGTCGTTTCGGCGACACACCAAGCCGAAAGAACATTGGGAAGACCAACATCATGAGGCGCGCGCGCACTGGTTGTCCCTCCATTCGTCGGGCCGTTGTCTCGATCTCTGAAGCCATCACCTGGATTCTCCCAAGGCGGCGGCAGGTACGAGCGAAAGCGAGATCTTCCATCAGCGGTATATCCGGGAAGCCTCCCAACGTCTCAAATGTCGACTTTCGAAGAGCGAAACCCTGATCGCCGTACGGCAGCCTCAGGCCCCTGGATCTGAAATCCAGAGTCCTTAGCCACAATCGACCGAGGCGACCAGTTGTGCTGTGACCGCTCGATACGGTTCGGAGGGGGAAACAGGCCAACGCTACCTCTGGTTGATCGAGCGCCGCCATGACTTCGCCGTACCACGAGACGGGAAGTCGGCAGTCTGCGTGGAGAAAAAGAAATCGATCTGCACTCGCTTCTCGCGCTCCTCGGTTGAGCTGCTGCCCTCGCCCAGAATCTCCACGAACCAACTTAACCCTGGCCACTCCACGGACCAACTCAACCGTTGTGTCACTGCTGCCCCCATCGCTGACGATGACTTCAGTGGTCGAGTCTGCACCTATTCCTGCACCGATCCGCTCCAGACATGACACGATCGTAGTTTCCTCATTCAGTGTCGGAATAACGACGGTGATCACCGGAGATGATGCGCTTTCTTTCATTTTGACAACTCTACAGGCCTTCCACTCATCCGGGAACGTCGTATTATGCTCTCGTGACTGACGACACCATGCAGCTGCTTTCGCCCATCGCAGAGATTCCAGTTTGGGGCATGCGATTCACATACAAGGAAGGCCCTTTCGAAACCGAAGGAATCCTCGTTCGGCTCAATGACACAGACGTCAGAGCCTACAAGAACGAATGCCGACACCTTCCGATTCCGCTTGACCAGCGCGAGCCGGCTGAACTCTGGGATGCCTCTGGAAAACACCTCTGTTGTAGCTCGCACGGAGCACGCTATCGCCCTAAAGATGGGCTCTGTGTCGATGGCCCATGCAAGGGATCCCATCTCAAACAATTGCCCTTACAGGTGGTTGACGGTGAGGTTTTTCTCGACACTTCTCAGATCGGTGGCTTTTTTAACGTTTGAGGAAGCCGTCGACCTCGCGTAAGGCTTCGCCAATTGACGTCACACTCCACAACAGCGGCTGAAATGTAGTGATGGGATATTGGGTGTCTTTCGCCTGCTGGGAGTCGAACGGACGGATCTCCGGCGAGCCTGAAATGGCGTGCTCTAATTCGCCATAGCTCGACAGCAAACCTGCACCGTAGGCTTTCAATCCATCCTCCTCGTACACCACACCGTATTCGACAGTGAACCAGTACAGCGTTGCCAACTGCTCAATCTCTTGATTGCTCGCCCCTATCGAACCTCGCCCGATGCGACGTGACAGTTCCGCAAACTCCGGAATTGCCAGCATTGGAGCGTGTCCCATAAGCTCGTGAACAACGTCTGGTTCGGGGGTGTAGAAGGGCTGGCTGCTATGTCTGATGTACTGCGTCGCGCAGAATACGCTGTCTCCAAGCGCTCCGAGAAACTCTCGTGCACTCACCAGGCCGGCAACCGGCTGTAGGTTGAATCCAGTTCGCTGGTTTAGAAATGAACTCACACTCGAGAGTTGAGGGATCTCATCGCGCGTATAGTCGAGTTCGGCAATGACCTCGTTGAACTCCTGGCAGGCATGGGTGGCATAGAGCGACACGAGCTGGTCGAATACTGTCGCCCACGTTTCTCGCTCCATTTCTGTGTAGTCAGCAGTGGAAATATCACCCTCGGCGGCCTCGCGTGCTAGCGCCGCGATTTCGTCTCGTCGTCGCCGATAGGACACATCGTTGAATCCAGGGTGATCAGCCTCGAGTTCGACTATCTGCCTGTCCATAGTGATTCCCCTACTCGTTACCGGTCTTCATTTTATGAATAGCTTCGAGATTGATCTCAACCGTAACCTCATTGCCGACACTGAGGCCGCCACCGTCAAGAACCCGGTTCCACTCAATGCCGTAGTCCTTACGGTCGATCACGACGGGCTCTGCTTCGATGCCCATACGGAGATTTCCGCGACCATCTATGATCGGACCATTGACCTGAAACGGAATCTCAATCGAACGCGTCACGCCATGCATGGTGAGATCCCCTACTAGTGCCAATCCTTGGTCGTTCTTCCGTACGGCTGTACTCACGAAGCTGAGCTGGGGAAACTTGTCCGCGTCGAAAAAGTCCTCGCCGCGCAGATGCTTGTCCCGTCCTTCATTGGCGGTATTGATACTGGCAGCCGGGATCGTAGCATTCACAGAGCTCTTGGTCGGATCGTCGGCGTCGTAGAGAATGGCGCCGGAAACCTCCGTGAAGCTGCCGCGCACTTTTGAAACGACCATGTGCCGGACTGTGAATGAGATGGATGAATGTGTTTGATCGATCGTGTACTCGTCGGTTGCACTTGCGGACACTGAGATGCCGGATACAGCGACGACGACGAGAGCGATTCTGAGTAGTTGAGTTTTCATTCTTTGGTCTCCTTGTTCGGGATCGGTAGTGATAAACCATCACATTGCTCGAGTATTCCTATCCATAGGTTCAACAATTCCTTCGTGGTAGGCTCGCCCTATGCTAGCCATTTCAATCGACAACCCAGGGGTCGAGAGCACTTTCCGGCTGGCGGACGTTCCAGCACCGACATTAGGTCCCGGCGAATTGCAGTTGAATGTCATGGCCTCAGGGGTCAATCGCGCAGATCTCGTACAGCGCCGCGGCCTCTACCCTCCACCTCCAGGCGCATCCCTGATTCTCGGACTCGAGTGCTCAGGAAGGGTGACAAAGATTGGCGAGCAGGTAGTGGGGTGGTCGATCGGTGATCGAGCGACGGCGCTCCTCGCCGGAGGAGGTTATGCAACGGAAGTAGTCGTTCCAGCAGAAAACGCATGGCACGTTTCGGAACATCTCTCGGACATCGAAGCTGCCGCTATTCCAGAAGCGTTTCTTACAGCTTTCTCGAATCTTGTGCTGCTTCCGGACCTGCAACCCGGTCAATCGGTTCTAATTCATGGAGGAAGCGGTGGCGTTGGTACGGCGGCAATTCAGCTCGCGAAGCGTGTTGGAGCACAGGTTGCCGTCACCACTGGTGCCATTGATCGTTGCGATCGTTGTGTTTCACTTGGTGCTGACCTCGCAGTTGACTACCACGACGAGACCTTCGTGCAGACAATCAAGAAATGGACTCCAACACGAGGACTGGACGTCATCCTAGATTGTGTCGGAGCCCCCTACTTTGCATCCCACCTCGACATGTTGGGCCGCCACGGCACCTTGGCAATCATTGGATTGATGGGAGGTCGCAAGGCTGAAATCGATCTTGCACAGGTTCTCCTCAAGAACCTCACTATTCGAGGAACCACTCTGCGTTCTCAATCGACTCTCGCCAAAGGCGATCTCGTCAGAGCAATGCTGTCCCGATTTGGAACTGATTTCGACACAGGTGTTCTCCATGCGGTTGTTGAGAAGGCCTACCCTCTCGAGCTGGCCGAACAGGCTCATCGCGAACTGGCTGACGGCGGAGTATTCGGCAAACTAATATTAACTACGCCAAATTCTCGTTGAGTGGAATGCCATAATCTCAAAGTAGTGTTTGAACAGACGGCTCATACAATCGCGCGCGAAACGCGAGCTCGTGCGCAGGCAACCACCTAGGGGGCGTCTCGCCATGTCTTCCGACAATATTCCGCTCAAGTTCACATCGTCCGACAGCCTGCTGGCCTCTGCCAATTTGATAGACGAGAACTATCGCCAGTGGCTCGCGAATCGCGATTCGGTCTCTGTAAGTTGGAACGCCTTCTTTTCTGGATACGAGTTGGCGCGCACAGAAGTGCCCGGTGACGACGGTGAACACGCGGGACTACAATCCCGTGTTGCCGGCTTGATCTACTCCTATCGCAGCGTGGGCCATTTGATAGCGGACATCAATCCGCTTTCGGCGCCAGAGGAGGATCATCCTGACCTGCAACTGGAGCTTTTCGGTCTCGGTCCGGAACACCTCGACCAGGTCTTTGATCCAGGTTCATTACATGGCACGGAAAAGGGTACCCTGTGCGAGATTATCGAGGCTCTGCGGGAAACCTATTGTCGTTCGGTTGCTGCCGAGTACGTTCATATCCAAGATCGGTCGATACGTGTTTGGCTTCAGGAGGAGATGGAGTCTCATCGCAACAGACCGACGCTCACTCGTGAACAGAAGTTAGCGATCTTAGAGCAACTCATCGATGCGGAACTCTTCGAGACCTTTCTCCACAGTAGATATCAAGGGCAGAAGAGATTCTCTCTCGAAGGCGCAGAATCCACGATCCCAGCCCTGCGCGCGTTTCTCGAGGCAGCTGGCGCCGAAGGCTGCGACGAGGTTGTCGTGGGCATGGCTCATCGAGGACGCCTCAATGTACTGGCGAACATCCTCCACAAGCCCTATAACGTCATATTCCACGAATTCGAGGACAATCTCGCTCCCGACAGAGTCGGTGGTGACGGGGATGTGAAATACCATCGGGGCTTCAGCTCACTGTGTTCCACCTCTGATGGGAAGACCATCCTGGTCAGTCTGACGGCGAATCCAAGTCATCTGGAAGCGGTTGACCCTGTTGTCGAAGGCCGAACAAGAGCCAAACAACGACGACGGGGAGACACGAAAGAACGCCGCCGGGTCATTCCCCTGCTGATTCATGGAGATGCGGCATTTGCCGGTCAGGGGTTGGTTGCTGAGACGTTCAACCTCTCACAACTCAAGGGCTACGAGACCGGCGGCACTATCCATTTCATCATCAACAATCAGATCGGCTTTACGACGTCACCTGGAGACGCTCGATCCTCTCGTTACTCGACAGACGTCGCGAAGCTCGTCGAGGCGCCAATCTTCCACGTCAACGGAGATGATCCCGAGGCGGTGTGCTACGTCATGGATCTTGCGCTGCGCTTCCGTCAGCGTTTCCGCCGTGACGTCGTGGTCGACATGATTTGCTACCGCCGGCACGGCCACAATGAGGGAGACGAACCTGCGTTCACCCAACCAGTCATGTACTCAAAAATCCGATTCAGACCAACCGCACGTCAGATCTACCAAGGTCAGCTCCAGGACGCGCATGAACTCAACGTAGATGACTCTGTTCGACTCGAAAACGAATTCCGAGACCGACTTCAAGATGCGTTCCGTGAAGCCAAGGAGAGCTGCCCGTTGCCAGCCCAGGAGTCTGGAGGATTTCGCGGGGTCTGGGCGGATCTCGATTCACCCTTCACCCATCAGGCAGCGAAGACCAGCGTCCACAAAGACTCTCTAACTCGGGTTGCTCATGCGTTGACCACTGTCCCCGAAGATTTCATCCTCAACCGTAAGGTTGCTCGGCGCCTGCCCGAAAGGCTCAAGGTTGTCGAGGATGGCGCATCGGTTGATTGGGCCCTGGCCGAACTCCTCGCGTTCGGCACCTTGCTCGACGAAGGCATTCCTGTTCGCCTCAGCGGTCAGGATTCTATGCGAGGGACCTTCTCACATCGTCACGCGGCCTGGTTTGACTCGAAGTCCGGTGAGATTCACGTACCTCTGCTGCACATCCGAGAAGGTCAAGCACCTTTTTGCGTCTACAACAGCATGCTCTCTGAGGCGGCCGTTCTCGGATTCGACTACGGATACTCGCTCGTAGAGCCACATATGCTCGTAATCTGGGAGGCGCAGTTCGGTGATTTCGCCAATGGTGCTCAGGTCATCATCGATCAGTTTATTTCGGCCTCACTCGACAAATGGGAGCGCAGCTCGGGTTTGGTCATGCTCCTACCTCACGGATATGAAGGACAAGGGCCGGAACATTCAAATGCCTATCTCGAGCGCTACTTGACCTTGTGTGCTGAAGAAAACATGCAGGTCTGCAACCTGACAACTCCGGCGCAATACTTCCACGCACTGCGCCGTCAGATCAAACGACCCTTCCGGCGGCCCTTGGTCATCATGGCGCCGAAAAGCTTGCTTCGCCACAAGTACGTTTCATCTCCATTTGAAGACCTGACCTCTGGAGCATTTCACGAAATCCTCGACGATTTGGACGCGCCAAAACGAGCGAATCGCCTTATTCTGTGTTCCGGAAAGGTGTACTACGATCTCATCGAAGCGCGGGCTCACGACCGTGTCTCCGATGCGGCGATCGTGAGGATCGAACAGCTTTATCCCTTGCATGAAGAGCGACTCGCTGAGATAGCCGAGAAATATGCAGATATCGAGCATCTGATCTGGGTGCAGGAGGAGACTCAGAATCGTGGGGCATGGTCGTACATCCTTCCGCGCCTTCTCGATATCTTCCAAGGCAAGATGCCACGGTACGTCGGGCGCGAACCAAGCGCCAGCCCTGCCACAGCGTCACCACGAATCCACCGCGAGCAGCAGGAAGAACTTGTAACTACGGCGTTGACTGGATGATTGTATTTGTGCAGGTCGGCGCTACAATGACCGCGCTTTTGCGGAGAGTGTGAAGCCTCAGAGAGTTGCCACCGGCAGCTGAAGGTTGTGAACAATGGTTGAGATCAAGATTCCAGGCGTCGGTGAATCGGTCACTGAAGGATTTCTTGCGGAGTGGTCGAAGGATGACGGAGGGTTGGTTGCCCTCGATGAACCGATCTTGGTGCTCGAAACCGACAAGATCACCATGACCGTGAACTCGCCGGCTGCTGGAAGACTCAAGATCCAGGTTACCGCAGGCGAAGCCGTCGAGGTTGGACAGGTCGTCGGCTCGATCAATACCGAAGCAGCTGATGATGTCGTCGCTCGACCTGAGACTGCGTCAGCCGAAACACCGTCTGCTGATGAGCCAACCGGAGGTGCACCCTCCCCGACTCTGACCTCCGGCCAGGAAGCCCTGCTTTCACCCGCTGCATTGCGTCTGGTTCGCGAGCATTCGCTGTCGGTCGAGCAGATACAGGGTAGCGGCCGAGATGGCCGTATTCTCAAAGAAGATGTCCTCCGATTCTTGGCGAATCCCCCAGCCGAGCAAACTCCGCCGGCTGCAACCAGCCCGAACGAATCCGAGGCACCAATATCTGAAGCCCCATCCTCTTCAGTTCGGCAAACACGTGCGTTGATGAGCCCGCTCCGTAAGCGCCTTGCCCAACGTCTGGTTGAGGTTCAACAAAACGCCGCGCTTTTAACGACCTTCAACGAAGCCGATCTCAGTCGCGTGATGGCGGTGCGAGCGAAACTCAAACCGGTGTTCAAGGAGCGGCACGGAGTTGACCTGGGATTCATGTCCTTCTTCGTCAAAGCTGCGGTAGATGCTCTCAAGACCGTACCTCAGGTGAATGGGTTCATCGACGACGATGAGATGGTTACCAACCACTACTACGACATTGGGATTGCGGTGAGTACGGAAAAGGGCCTGGTGGTTCCGGTGGTCCGGGATGCCGACAAGCTCTCAATGGCGGAAATCGAAGCCAAGGTCGCTGACCTTGCATTGCGAGCCCGCGAGCGCAGACTGGACCTTGACGATCTTACGGGGGCGATCTTCTCAATCTCCAACGGAGGAGTATTCGGATCTCTCCTTTCCACGCCTATCATCAACCCGCCGGGAAGTGCAATTCTCGGTATGCACACCATTAAGAAGCGTCCGGTTGTCGTCGACGACGAGATTGTAATCCGCCCCATGATGTACCTCGCGGTGTCGTATGATCATCGCCTCATCGACGGACGAGAAGCGGTGACGTTCCTCAACCGCATCGTCGAATGCATCGAAGATCCTGAGCGCATGTTGTTGGAGGTCTAGCCAAATGAAGTCATTCGACCTAATCATCATCGGAGCCGGCCCAGGCGGCTATGTAGCAGCGATTCGAGCGGCACAACTTGGACTCAACGTTGCATTGGTTGAGAAGAGGCGCGCACTGGGTGGCACCTGCCTCAATATTGGCTGTATCCCCTCGAAAGCGCTTCTAGAGTCCAGCGAACTCTTCGCCGCTGCGAATGAGAGCTTCTCCGATCACGGCATCGCTCTCGACGGCATCAAACTCAAGCTCGATCAAATGCTGTTACGCAAAGACAAGATCGTCCAAGAGTTGACCCAAGGTGTCGAGATGCTGATGAAGAAGAACAAGGTCTCAGTCTTCACTGGCCGGGGAGTTGTCACTGACGCCAATCACGTCACCATCACCGGCGACTCCGGTGATGAGTCCATCGAGGGCAAGACTATTCTTCTAGCGATGGGTAGCGAGGCAGTCGAACTCCCCTTCTTGCCGTTTGACGGCGACCGTATTGTTTCCTCCACCGAAGCCTTGTCCTTTGACAAGGTGCCCAAGCACCTCGTAGTCATAGGTGCCGGCGCAATTGGGCTAGAGCTCGGCAGCGTATGGAAGCGGCTGGGTGCAGAAGTCACTGTTGTCGAACTGCTCCAGAACGTCGCCCCATTTGCGGATCGGCAGATGAGCAAAGCCCTCGAGCGTGCGTTGAAGGATCAGGGTCTTGCATTCAAGTTGGGGCACAAGGTCACCGGAGCCAAAGTGCTGAAGTCCTCAGTCAAGCTCTCGGTCGAAGATCCGAAGGGTGAGACGGAGGAGATCAGCTGTGATCGCGTTCTCGTCGCGGTCGGACGGCGTCCGTACACCGAGGCTACTGGGATTGAGGCGCTCGGAATCGAGTTGGAGCCAACGAGACAGGTCAAGGTCGACGAGAGTTTTCGAACCAATGTTTCCTCGGTCTACGCCATTGGAGACCTCATCGCTGGTCCAATGCTCGCTCACAAGGCCGAGGATGAAGGAATGGCAGTCGCAGAAATCCTGGCCGGCAAACCTGGTCATGTGAATTACAACACCATTCCCAATGTGGTCTACACCGAGCCCGAACTCGCCTCAGTTGGCAAGACCGAAGCTGAGTTGAAAGAGGAAGGGATCAAACCTGCCACTGGCCGCTTCCAGTTTCGCGCCAACGGTCGCGCC
>JAAESQ010000025.1 GCA_024229275.1 bacterium
ACATTCTCAGCGAACACGCTGCTGCGCTGAGGCAGCGCCGATAGGTTTGTCTGAGCAGATTCGAGCATCGCTTCAGGAATCGACAGTCCATGTACTTCAACGAGCAGTCGAGCAACTTCGAGAATCAGTGCAGGAATCTCGCTCGCTGCTACTGCTAACCGATGGTCAGCGACCGCACCGCTAGCAGAAAACCGCGTTTCGGCGACGTGAAGTCGTACCATTTCACCGTCGACTGCCTTGCGCACCGCTGCAAACTCCTTTGCGAGACGCATCGCCGATGGGTGATCCTGAAGTGGATCAGCGTCGAAGCACGCTGCAACCTGAGCCTGCGAGAAATCTGGAATCGGTCGCACAGGCGCACCGAACAGTTGAATCAAACCTTCACGTTCCTGCCTGCGCGAGACCGAATCAAACTCGACCCATCTTGCGGACGGATATCGCTGAAGAAATGCTGCGCGAAGACGTTGCACGCTCGGTGAAGTGCTCTCCTCACTGAGTACCGCAATTCCGGCTCCGTCGCTCTCATCTGCGAGCTGTTCCCTTGCGTAGGCTGCGAATTCATCCCAGGTCCTCGCGAATTCTCGCCCCTGATCACGCTGCACTAACTGTCGACTGCGCTCTGGGTCGTAAAGTTCAAGAACCTGAGCTTGACCAATTGCCGAAAGTGCACCGCGGCTGTCCGGATGCAGAGGATTGCCCTCGGTTTTGATCGGTCTTCCGTCGTAAGAAGTGACAAGCATCCCTATTGACGATCCCTGCAACTCGTACGCCGTTGCGAACTGCCGGCTACTTCCAGGAATGACACCCGCCGGACGGTGGGCGAATGGAACGATCTCCTCTTCTGGCCACCGGCAGGCAGTGAGCCCGGCAAGAGCCAACGAGCCTCCCATGACCTGCAGAAACTGGCGTCGGGTCGCTGGAGGGAGCTCATCCCAGGTCGATTCCGGGAACTCCCGCTTCAGCAACTGTTGAAACTCAGGACTCTGAGTGAGTTCATCCTGGCTTCGCCAGTAGCGCGGCTGACTGTGCTTTCTATCTATCGATGACATGTTGTGCAATCCGTTGGTGGGTTGATATTGTTGGCCTCTCGCAGCCCTTGTCCCAAGATCAGCTGATCCTCCTCCGGCACCCAGTCGAGCTGCGTCACAAATTCGGCTGGACGTAGATGTGTCTCCGGAGCGCGATGGCACTCCAAACACCACCCCATACTCAGCGCCTCGACCTGGGTGACGACCTCCATGGTGTCAATACGGCCATGGCATGAGACGCAACCGACTCCACGCCGCACATGGGCGCTGTGATTGAAGAACACGTAGTCGGGAAGATCGTGCACTCGAATCCACTCGATCGGCATTCCGGTTGCTGCGCTCTCCCTGACAGGGATCAGTTTTTCGCTGTTAGTACGAACTGCACTATGGCAGTTCATGCATGTCTGGGTCGGTGGGATGGCCGCCTGTGCCGCCACCTCGACTCCGGTATGGCAGTAGCGACAATCCAATCCGAGCTGCCCCACGTGCAAAGCGTGGCTGTAGGCAACCGGTTGCTCTGGTGCATAACCCACGTCGGTGGCCTCTGGCGAGAAACCGAAGGTGACAATCACCATGGCATAGAGTCCGCCACCTATGGCGGCCGCTAAGATGCCAGTTCGCAGTAAGTTAGTCCATTTTGGGAAAACGTAGTGAGTGCCGGAATTATCGCCCTTCATGCGAATGAATCCTAACTTCGATTAAGCCCAGGAGTCAAGGCTACAATAGCGTCTTATGAGAAACCCGATAGATCTCCGTTCAGACACCGTAACACAGCCCACTCCAGCCATGCGCAAGGCTATGGCCGAAGCTATAGTCGGTGATGATGTGTATGGTGAGGACCCCACGATCAACCTCCTGGAAAAACGTGCTGCCACGCTTCTCAACCGCGAAGCAGGCCTTCTTGTTCCCACTGGCACCATGGGAAATCAAATCGCCATCCATGTACATACTCGCCCAGGCACCGAGGTCATCGGTGAAGCCCAGTCCCATATCTTCCATTTTGAAATGGGAGCAATGGCAGCACTGTCCGGGACATTCGGTCGTCCGGTCGCTTCGGAAAAAGGCATACTGAGTCCTTCCGATGTTGAGTCGGCAATTCAGCCGTACGGTGGTCACCGTACCCCGACGTCGCTTCTATCCCTCGAGAACTCCCACAACCTCGCCAGTGGTCGGATCACTCCCCCGTCGCGCATGCGGGAATTGGTCGACGTCGCAAAAAGGTACGACCTCCCAGTTCACCTCGACGGAGCCCGTGTTCACAACGCGGCAGCAGCCCTTGGTATCTCGGCAGCCGAGCTCACCAATGGCTGTGACACGGTAATGTTCTGCCTCTCTAAGGGATTAGGTGCACCAGTCGGCTCGATGTTGGTAGGTGACGCAGAAACTATCGATGAGGCGCGTCGGATCCGAAAAATGTTCGGCGGAGGCATGCGCCAAGCCGGTGTCCTCGCTGCTGCAGGCCTGGTCGCTTTCGACGAAGTTCTCCCAACACTGCAAAACGACAACAACAACGCCAAGCGCCTTGCCGAGCACCTCAGTCAACTTCCTACGATCGTTCTCGATCCCGAAGAGGTCGACACCAACATCGTCTTCTTCTCTTTGAGTACGGAAGCGCCGATGGATGCGCGTTCGCTCGCGACTAAGCTCAATGACGCGGGAGTACTGGTCCATGCGCTGGACGCCGAGAGTATCCGCATGGTCACCCACTACCACATCAGTCAGAGCGACATCGATCGAGCAGCCAAGATGGTGTCGGAGATCCTGACTACCAGCTGAACCTCCTTTTCTGACTTCCGCTGATGAGAGTCCGACCCGGTCATCATTGCTGCAGGTGCAGACGCTGTCATTTGCTTAGAGTTGTATACCTTCCGCTGGACAATACGTGCAGTCCTTCGGAAGAACGGACGACGTCTAGCGATCAACGGGTGGCAGTTTGATCTCGCTCCGCGGCATCGGCGGCGCACCCGTGCCTGATCTGCGGCGCTGGTCCTCGAAACCACCGCCTAAACTCAGAGTCACGGTGGCTCCTACGTGCCCCTTCGGAGTTGGAACAGGAGTCGGTACGAGCCCTCCTCCACCGTGCCAGACAAAAGCAGCAAGATTCGCGAGGTCAGTCAGAGCTCGGGACAAGGAAATGCCGGCAACACCAAAAGCTACTGAGAGATCGTCGAATTTTCGCCAATCCTGCAGGGATCCTGTACGGTAAAATTCACTTCCCACGAATGGATAGAGTCCCCTCGAGCGAGAGATTGTTTGTTCTACGGTCTCCTGTAATCGGGCTTGGTAGATAAGTTCTCGATTCTGACCGTAGTAAACCAACCGTACCCTATAGAGAATAGTATCGACGTAGCGCTGGTAGCTCGCCGAGTAGTTTGGTTCACGCGGATCGCTGTGAGCAGCAGCAAGAGGGTCATTGGCGTCGAGCACATGAACCGCAAGAACACCTATCTCCTCAACAAGCTCTTCCAGCGGCATTGGTCGCCTCAGACCCTGATGGCAGTGATTAGCTTGTGCCTGCAGTGCCTGTTCCAGCTTCCCTGGGTCTGCCGCACGCCAAGCCGGTGGAGCTGCGAGCCCCCTGCGGATACCCGCATCGTAGCGGTTGTGATGTCGCCTGATCTGGCGTGCAAGATCCGCAGGGAAGAAGTCAACAGCTGTCCACGCGACGTGCCGCGTAGTTCCTGCCGACCAACCAACACCTACTA
The DNA here is from genome assembly GCA_024229275.1 of bacterium. Lineage (GTDB taxonomy): Bacteria > Acidobacteriota > Thermoanaerobaculia > Thermoanaerobaculales > Sulfomarinibacteraceae > JAAESQ01. The sequence continues at coordinate 3,734 of JAAESQ010000025.1, forward strand.
CAGCCGCCAGCAAAATCACTACTAGCCGACATGTTCGACCCATCGACTCTCGCCGACATTCAAGCCAGTCGATCATCTCAGCCGGCCACTTCTTCTCTGTCGGCTTCTCCCACATTCAGCATTTCCTCGATATGTCTTCTCAGATCCTCGACATTGCGGGCCGAGTAGCCCTGAAAGACCCGCACCGGCCTCCGATCTGAATCGATCAGAATGTTGGTGGGAAGCGAACCGACCTCGAGCTTTTGCAGGTCTTCGAGTTCCATCCGATAAACGGGCACATCAATGCCTGTCTGTTCCAGGAATTTGCGCGCATATGTTGCCGAGCGGTCCATGTTGATCGTTAGCAAGACGAATCCGCGATGCTCGAGTTCCCGCTGAAGACGCTCGAGTTCCGGCATTTCGTACCGGCATGGACCACACCAGCTGGCCCAGAACGAGAGCAATACAGCGCAACCAGCAAAGTGCTCGAGATCAACACTCGGCTGTCCGTCAAGATCACTGAAGAGAAAGTTCGGCAGCCGTGGAAACCGACGTTCGGTCTCCTCCGGCACTCCGGTATTTGTCAGCAACAACCCTAAAACTACGAGAATCAACACCCTCTTCATGGATTCATCATACGGCACGATCCGCGAAGCCAACAAGTCATCGACCTCCGCGATATTTCGCCGCTCGGAGTTTGTTTGTGGCAAGGAGCGTAGAGGTGCGGCTGAGTGACTATTCGTCGCACACGACGCTTCTCAATAGGCGCTGGCGGTTTTCGACTCAAAATCGACGTAATTATGCTATCCTGCGCGCCATGAGCTGGGAACTGCATGATCTTGCAATCATTGGCGCAGGAATGATGGGTCGTTCCATCGCCACCAAAGCTGCCCAAGAGGGCATCAACGTCTGCCTCAAAGAGATCTCCATGGAGCGAGCGGAGATCTGTCGCGAGGCGCTCGAAGACGAGTTGGATCATTCCATCCGACGCTTCGATCGAACCGAATCCGAAAAGAAGGCGATTCTGTCACGCATTCGCTGGGTGACTGAATTCAACTGCGCAGCAAACTGCGAACTCGCGATCGAGACTGTGCAGGAAGACTTCGACCTCAAGCGAGGGATCGTCAACGAACTCGATTCGCTCATGCCGGTCGAACACCCCATCGTAGTCAACACGTCAACACTCTCGGTGACCGAGTTAGCTGCGTCCTGTAAGAACCCTGAGCGCATTCTCGCGATGCATTTCCTCTACCCAGCGACAAGTACACGTGTCGTTGAGGTCGTGCGTGGCCAGGTAACTACTGACGAAGTGTTCGACTGCGCTCTGGAGTTCGCCCGCCTTCTCGAAAAGGTGCCGATCAAGGTCTTCGAAATGCCGGGGTTCGTGACCACTCGCGTTGTCCTTCCGCTGGTCAATGAGGCTATTCACGTGGTCATGGAAGGCGTGGCTGAGCCCGCCGAGGTCGATCTCGCCATCAAGCTCGGGTATGACTTCCGCACCGGTCCGCTCGAATGGGCCGACAGAGTGGGCCTTGACAAGGTACTCAACTGGTTGAAGCACCTTCACCAGGAGAGCGGTGAACCACGCTTCCGGCCATGTCCTCTCCTCAAAAGACTTGTTCGCGCCGGCCTCCTGGGCACCAAGACCGGTCGCGGGTTCTTTACCTATGACAAGAACCGGAGGCGACTTGACCGTCTCCCTGATGACAAACCGGGCCTCGCATAAGCTCGCACGGGCGCACACCGGATCGCACCGGTGAAATCGGGGGAATCCAAATGAAGATCCTCGTTCTCAACAGTGGGTCGTCGTCAGTTAAGTTCCAGGTCATCGAGACTGATCTGGAGAAGCTGAACACGCACCAGGACAAGACTCTTGCCGTAGGCCAGATCGAGAAGATCGGCCTGTCTGATTCAAGGCTCGTACTCAAAGTACCTGGCCGCGATACCTATCAGGATTACCACGAGATCCTCGAGCATCGTGCTGCCATCGGGTGGGCAATTCGGATCCTCTGCGACGCCTCAGTCGGGATCCTCGACCAGGTCACGGAGATTGGGGCGGTGGGTCACCGCGTGGTACACGGAGGCGAGGAATTCGCTTCCTCTGTGTTGATGACTCCGGAAGTACTGAACAAGATCGAGCAATGCTCTGTCCTCGCTCCGCTCCACAACCCGGCGAACCTCCGTGGTTATCACGCAGCCCATGCAGCCCTGCCGGACGTGCCGCATATCGCAGTCTTCGACACTGCCTACCACCAGACCATGCCGGCCCACGCCTTTTTGTACGGCATCCCCTTCCAGTTCTATACCAAGCATCACCTCCGCCGCTATGGCTTCCACGGCACTTCACACCGTTACGTCACCTTCCGTGCGTGCCAGATCATGGAGTGCGAACGCGAAGACAAGAAGCTCATCAGTATCCATCTCGGGAACGGCTGTTCACTCGCTGCTGTGGACCGTGCCAAGAGCATCGACACCTCTATGGGCTTCACCCCACTCGAAGGTCTCGTCATGGGAACCCGCTCAGGCGATCTGGATCCTGCAATCATCCCGTGGCTCATGGCCATGGAAGAGATGACTCTTCACCAGATGAACACGATGCTCAACAAGCATTCCGGACTCTACGCGATCTCTGGTGTATCGAGCGACATGCGAGAAATCATCGACGCTCGCGCTCGTGGTCGGCGTCGAGCAGATGTGGCATTCAGAATGTTCTGCTACCGCGTCAAGAAGTACATCGGCTCGTACGCTGCAGCGATGGGCGGCGTCGATGCGATCCTCTTCACCGGAGGCATCGGTGAGAACTCACCCGAGGTTCGTGAAAGCGCATTGACCGGGCTGGAGTACATGGGCGTCCACCTCGACAGCTCGAAGAACGCCGAGGTTGTCGGCGGCGAGGCTGTGATCTCGACCCAGGACTCACCGGTCACGGTGATGGTCGTCCCGACCAACGAAGAAAAGACCATCGCACGCGATGTGATCAGGGTACTCAACAACGTCATGCCGACCTTCGACCCGCCAGAGGTTATCTCATAGAACACGGCCGGATGCGGGATGGTATGATTATTCTCAAGAGTTTTTGAGAAGGGGCACGTCCAAAAAAAGGGTTGAGTAGCATGAAGCCCGGCAGGCTCGGAACCTATCCACGTCGGCCGGCAAACTCCCCAGCGGTCCTCGCTGGATCGACCGCTGGGGGCGCCGAGCACGAGAGAGGTATGTCTCTTGTTGAGGCTCTTATCGTGGTGGCAATCATCGCGAGCCTCACTGCCATGGCCGCACCCCATTACTTAAAGGCCGAGGAAGAGTCTCGCGTTGAAGCCGCCATTGCCGACATACGGATGATCGAGAATCTCATCCTGGCCTACGCTGCTGACACCGGCGAACTTCCCAATAGTCTTGCCGAGGTTGGTGCTGACCATTTTCTAGACCCGTGGGGGAACTCCTATGAGTACCTGCGTATCGAAGGTGCAGGCAACCAAGGAAAGGGCAAGCGGCGCAAAGACCATTTCCTTGTGCCTGTGAACTCCGATTTTGACCTCTACAGCAAGGGGCCGGACGGTAAGAGTTCTCCTCCATTCACCGCTCAAGCGAGTCGCGACGATATCGTGAGAACCAGTGACGGGGCATACGTAGGCCCCGTTTCTGGATACTGAAGGACCCATGAATGGGTTTACCTGCACCCATTTTCAGCAACACTCTGGCCCGTCGAATCTTTATTTTATTCCTTGTCTGTGCACTGGTACCGTTCGGCGGCATATCCATCTTTGCCTACCGACACGTCACGACTCAGCTCGCTGAACAGTCCTCGGAACGCCTCCGGCAATCTGCGAAAACCCATTCACTGTCCATCTACGAGAGACTGCTCTCTCTGGAAGCTGATCTTGGGATGCTGGTCTCACTTGTCGAAATGGGCATCCCTCTTCAAGAGGCCTTGACCCATGCGGAGCTTGACGACCGGATTCTGACTCGATTCTCTAGACTTGCGGTGATCACCGAGGGTCGCAAACCGGAGGTGCTCGTCGGCAGCGAGACCAACGTTCCGGCAGGCCCTTCCTTGACGCCGTCTGTGCTGCTCCATCTTCGCCGTCCAGGAACTTGGCTTACAACCTCCCGTCCCAGCTCCAGTTGGGAGCGGGAAATCACACTCTTTCGCATAATCCAAACCGAAGGATTGGCGCACCAACTGCTCGCGGGAACAGTCCAGACTGATTTTCTTTGGGGGCAGGAACAAGGCAGTCTCCTCAACGGTCAGATCAGCGTTGTGGTTTTGGATGAAGCATCAAGAGTCCTGTTTTCGACCCTCTCCGATCCAACAGAAGTGCTGCGACAGGTTGCACCAGTCTTAGCGAATTCTCATTCCAGTAAGGCTGAGATCGGGATGGACGGAGAACGTTTTCTCATTGCCCATTGGTCGTTGTTCACCAAACCACGCTTTCACACCCAAAGCTGGACTGTGTTGCTACTCGAATCCCGCAAACTGGTCTTGGCTCCTGTTGCCAGTTTTAGAGCGGTCTTCCCGTTTGCAGTACTGGCCACGTTCTGGGTGGTTCTCCTGCTCAGCATTCGCGCCATTCGTCATCGCATGGCTCCACTCGAACTCTTGAAGGCCGCAACAAGACACATTGCCGAGGAGAGATTCAACTGGCGCGTGGATGTGCGCAGTGGCGATGAGTTCGAAGATCTCGCCCACTCATTCAACGAAATGGCAGAGCGCCTTCAAGGGCAGTTCAGTGCACTGGCCACACGAGCCGAGATTGATCGAGCCATCCTTTCCTCTCTCAACGCGCAGGACGTAGCCAGTACTGTGGTCTCTAGGGCTTCGGAGTTATTTGCTTGCGAAGTCGTCATGCTCGCACTCTTTTATCGAAAGCAGCCCACAGAGGCGCAACTCGTATTCCGAAGTCTCAGTTCGGGGCACGGAATCGCGGAACGGGACATCTCGTTCGAGGCACAAGATCTAGAGCAGCTTCGCAAACACCCAGAATACGCATGGCTCGGACGAGACAACTCACATCTACCACCTGCTTTAAGTATTGTGTCGAATGCTGCGAGCGAAGCTATCGCGTTTCCTGTGCTCCTCGGAGAGCGACTCGCCGCGGTTCTTGCATTCAGTGGCGATGGTTGCTCCAGCTTCAATCAGAACAGAATCGCCTCGGCACGACAGATGGCAGACCAGCTCGCGGTGGCTCTCGCAAACGCAGAACTCGTTGAGGAGCTTCATCAGCTCAACCTCGGTACGATCGAAGCCTTCGCTCGTGCAGTCGATGCAAAATCGCCGTGGACTGCTGGACACTCAGAACGTGTGACTGTTCTTGCACTGGGAATCGGTGAGAACCTTGGCCTTGATCCTTCCGAGCTCGATTCTCTCCACCGTGGCGCCTTGCTACATGACATAGGAAAGCTCGGCGTGTCGGCGAGCATCCTCGACAAGGCCGCCGATCTTACTGTGGATGAGTGGCAAAGCATCAAGGCTCACTCAGCAATCGGTGTGAGAATTCTCGAGCCGATACCAGCGTTTCACGACATCCTGACTACTGTCGGCCAACATCACGAACGATACGATGGATCGGGCTACCCTGATCACCTCGTCGGCGACGCTATCGACATCAAAGCCCGCATTCTCTCTGTGGCGGACGTATATGACGCTATGACCTCTCACCGACCGTATAGGCAGGGACTGCACGAAGAAAGCGTTGTCGATCTCATCGTCAAAGATTCCGGGAAGAAGTATGACCCGGATGTCATCCAGGCATTTGTTCGCGTAGTCACGTCTCAGCAAGGAGCATTTTCCGAAAGACATGAGGATTCTGCTCAGCAGGTAAGCCTGGAAACGGAGGAAGGAGCGCCATCATGACGTCCCAAACCACTGAACCACCGACCTCCGCTACGTCAGATGAAAGTGGCGCTCATAAGAAACGCTACGACACTTTCACACCCAACCCGAAGGTGGTTGAACGCAAACGCAAGCAACACCAAGAACAAATCGCTCAGGAACGAAAGACCAAACGACGAGATCGATTCCGGAATATCTCAGTACTCTCGGCGATACTGCTTATTATTCTGACCCTCGCGGCCTTGAGATTTGTAGTCTCTCAGGCCCAAACATCACGCGAGATGCCAGGGTCACTTATTGGAATCTGGCAATCCGACGACCCTCGTTATGCTGATCGTCAGCTTACGATCCGCCTCAAAACCATCACCTTCGACGAAAGCAAAAGGGACGAACGACGATACCTAGTGCAAAAAGTGACACTCGCGGAATCGACTGATGGACTCCACTTCACAATAGAGACCATTGATGGGAAAGGGGTCGACCATCAGTACTCGGTCGTCTCTCACCCAGACAACCGCAACCGATTTTGGTTCCAGAACAGACCAGACGTAATTTGGCGCAAATAGCGCTAGTTGAGTCCGGATTCACCTATTCGCTTAGCCCGTTACCGCCCCGCTCCGCTCTGACCGCCTCGATCAACTTGCTGGCGCGATAGATGTAGTTGAAACCAGACACGAGAACGAGACCGAATGAGATCGAGAAGCAGGTGGCGAGCATCCAACCTGGCAGCGTCCAGATATTGGCTGCAAGAACCGCTGCAACGGTGACAACGTGCATCAACGTCGTCAACTTGCCCAGTATCGACGGCGGAAAGCTCCGTACGCCCTCGACGACATAGAGCAGAAGCGCCATGAACATGATGAGGAAATCGCGAAACAGGGCGAGAATCGCAAGCCACAGCGGGATCACGACCGCCTGGCCATGAGGAATGGTGAGTGAAATATACGCCGCCGTGAGCAACATCTTGTCGGCAAGAGGGTCTAGATAGGCTCCCACCCTGGAACTCATGTCGAGCTTGCGTGCCAGATAACCGTCGAAGGAATCCGTCAGTCCGCCGATGATCAGAATCCACAGCGCCAACAGAAAGTCACCCTCTGCAATCGCGATCACCACGAAAGGCACGATCGCCATGCGGATCAGGGTCAGGAAGTTGGGCAGGGTCAGCGGCCTCAGCTTCTCCTCGACCTTGGCTCGAATCTTTGCCCGTGCTTGGCTTCCGCGCTCCGGTGGTACCACTAACGGTCTCCTCCTCGGTTCTTGTCCCACAACAGACGAAGCCCGTCAAGGGTCAGGTCAGCATCAACATGCTGAATTAACTCAGTGTGCCCCGCAATCATAGCTGCAAAACCTCCAGTCGCGATCACTGTCGCTTCACCGATTTCTGCAATCACACGTCGCGTGATTCCCTCGACGAGCCCTATATATCCGTGGAATAGGCCAGACTGGATGCTGTCTACGGTTGCCTTCCCGATGACTCTATCCGGAGGTGTCAGGGACACCTGCGGTAACTTCGCGGTCCGGGAACCGAGCGCGTCGGCAGTCACTGACGGTCCTGGTGCGATAACCCCCCCCAGATATTCGCCGGCTTGTGAAACCACTTCCCAGGTCACAGCAGTGCCAAAATCAATCACAACACACGGCCCGCCGTACCTTGCGTACGCTGCAACAGCATCGCAGAGCCGGTCGGCACCAAGCTCTTGTGGTGCCTCTACGCGCAGAGGCATGCCGGTCTTGATCCCTGGAACGACGAAGAACGCGACCTTGTCGAGATAGCGCTTAATTCCCTCGTGCAGCCTGATGTCAAGCGGTGGGACCACTGAAGACACCGCCACAGCCTCCAACTCACATTTTTTAACCTTTTCCCACGCCAAAAGTTGGTGCAGCCACATTCCGACTTCGTCCGCAGTTCGATCGGACTGGGTTGTGAGACGCCAACGACGACGCAAATTGGCTCCTTCGAACAGGCCAACGACAGTGTTGGTGTTTCCCACATCCAGCGCGAGTAACAGTCTGGGCATCATGCTCTCCCAACGTTCGTCCTTCGAAGCTGAACTTAGGAGTATGCGATCTCCAAGTTACAATCTCTCTTCGGACGAGCCTGATCGTGCATACCTTTACCATTCACGGACCAAACGGTCCAGTCGGCGGAGTCGACGGAGGAAGGGGCAAAGCCGTTTTCCTCATCGCCGGCCTAGGAGCATCGACCCGGCTCTGGGGTGAATTCCCACGCATACTTGCCCGTAGCTTTCGTGTATTGGCACTCGACAATCGAGGAATCGGAACGTCCCGCGAAGGAGAGCCCTTCTCACTTGACCGTGCCGCTGAAGACATCCTCGCTGTCGCTCAGGAATTTGATCTGGACAGCTTCGCCTTGCTGGGAGCGAGCCTCGGTGGCACGATCGCACTCAATACGGCTCTCTCTTCGCCCCAAAGTGTTCGCCGATTGGTCGTGATTTCCTGTGCGCCTCATCTATCTGAGCACGGGCGAAAGACTCTAGGTCTCCTCGACCTTCTACTCCAGAGGCTTTCGCCGTCTGAGTTCGGCGACGCGCTCATGCATCTCGCCTTCGCTCCCCCTTTCGCAGCTCGGCACTCCGAGTTCGTGGCCGAAACGAGCGTTCTTTACGGGCTGGCTCCAGAGGATGTGCCAGGAACGCAAACCCAACTGAATCACCTTCTCAAGGGGTGGGATCTGAGAGACGGGCTCACTCAGTTGAAGGTGCCGAGTCTGGTCATGGTGGGCGGTCGCGACGCGATTGTAGCGCCTGAGGAGACGAGGGCACTCGCGAATCTTCTTCCCAAGTCAGACCTATTCGAGGATGGCAATGTTGGGCACTCACTCCTCGCCGAGGTAGGGGCAACCGCCCTCGAATACGTTAGAGACTTTCTTGGTTGAACGTTATGATCTTCGGCAGGTATGATCCTTTGTCCGAACCGTGCTTCATGTAATCCGTTTTCTGATTCAGACGTAGCTCAGGTGGATGCGTACGTCTGAGAGCACTTTGTCCCTTTGGAAGGAGCCCCTCATGAACCTGAGGCGATCGATTTCAACCCTCTCTGCTGTCGTTGTACTCGCAGTTGCGCTACCAACGACGGCTCAAGACGCCAAGGTCCCTGTCCAGGAACTCGAACTGGACAACGGTCTCAAGCTGCTGCTGGTCGAACGGCACGACAACCCAACGGTGTCTGCAGGATGGGTTGCCCGAGTTGGATCGGCCAATGAGCCCGTTGGAGTTACTGGTATCGCTCATCTCTTTGAACACATGATGTTCAAAGGAAGCACCACGGTCGGCACAACTGATGCCACCGCCGAAGCAGATTTGATGGACGAGCTTGATGCCATACGCCTCTTAATGGAAGGCGAGTACTCCAAGCTCAGACAGGCGAAACGCCGTGGGGAGATCACGGGCAGTGTCTATCTCCCAGAAAATGAAAGCGAGCGCCTTGCTGAACTTCGAACTCGAATGCGAAACGTCCAGTCAAAGCATCAGGCACTCGTGGTGAAGGATGAGTTCGATCAAATCTACACCGAATTTGGCGCATCCGGCATGAATGCCTTCACCAGCTACGACGCGACCGTGTATTTCATTACTGTGCCGGCCAACAAGTTCGAGCTTTGGTTCTGGATGGAGTCCGAACGTCTCCTCAATCCAGTTTTTCGCGAGTTCTACTCAGAACGCGACGTCGTCCGCGAGGAACGGCGGATGAGGGTTGAGTCCGATCCAACAGCAATGTACGAAGAGCAGTTTGACTCTATGTTCTGGGGTTCGATTCCGTATCACCATCCCGTCATCGGCTGGCCCTCCGATGTCGAGTCGATCAGCCGCACCCAGGCCGAGGACTTCTTCGCGACCTTCTACGCCCCCAACAACCTGACAGTCGCCATCGTCGGAGACTTCGCCATAGACGAAGCAGTGAAGCTCGCCAACACATACCTCGGAAGAATTCCACGTGGTGCGGTCGAACCACCCGAGATGATCACCGAAGAAATCCCACAGATGCAGGAGCGGCGCATGCACGCACAGGCGGACACCAATCCATCGGTGCAGATCCGATGGCACGCCGTTCCGTTTGTACATCGCGACGCGTACGCACTCGATGTTTTGAGCTCAGTCCTTTCTGGACGTACAGGGCGCCTCTACAAGTCGCTGGTCGAAGACAAGAATATCGCCACGGGAGAGCCCTATGCCTCTTTCTCGGCAATGAAGTACGCCGGATCGGTTGAAATCGGCGCCCAGTTGACCGAAGACAGCGATCATCAGGATGTTGAAGCTGCACTTCTCGCCGAAGTCGAAAAACTCAAGGCGGAGCCTGTCACTGATCGAGAACTCCAGAAGGTCAAAAACCAGAGCCTCGCCAACTCCTTCCGACGACTCCAGTCCAACTTCTTCCTCCAACTCCAACTTCTTTACTACGACGCGCTTGGAAATTGGAGATACCTCAACGAATCACCTGCTCTTATTCAGGCCGTCACCGCTGAAGACATCATGTCCGCGGCAAATACCTACTTCCCGTCAATTGGTAGAAACACAATGTGGTACAGCCGCAAGGAGGGCTCGACTGGGGATCCGGACCTCGCCGCCCTGGAGGGCCAAGCGAAGGCGATGGCCAAACAGGCACTGGCACAAATCTCCAGCATCAATGACCCAACTCAGCTTGAAGCCATGCTGGCTCAGATGGAGGCTCAGGCTTCGCAGGTCCCAGAACCCTTGAAACCAGCGTTCGAACTGATCTTGAAGCGAACGCAGGAGCGAATCATGACCCTGCAAGCCTCGAACGATGAGGAGGAGTGACATGCGCTTTCACAATAATTCCCCCCTCGTAGCTCTGCTTCTACTCGTTGCTTCCGTGTCGTTCGCCGAGATCCCTTCACGTCCGGAGCAACTCAGCTTTCCCGAGCTCTCGTTTGATATGCCGGATGCCCAATCCCTGCGATTCGAATTGGCCAACGGCATTCCCGTGTACGCCAAGTCAGACACACAGCTCCCCCTCGTCAATGTATCCGTCCTCTTCCGCGGTGGACGCTACCTTCTGCCACCAGGCAAGGAAGGCCTCTCAGCCATTGCCAGTGAAGTCTGGCGCACAGGTGGCGCCGGTGAACTGTCGGCCCAGCAACTCGACGAAGAGCTTGATTTCCTCGCCGCATCGATCTCAACAGGTGTCGGAGACATCAGTGGCGCCGTCAGCCTCAACGTGATGACCAAAGACTTGGACACTGCCATGGCCATGCTCATGGACGTCATCACCAAACCTCGATTCCAGACAGATCGATTTGCCAAAGCCAAAGACGACCTCGTCCAAGCCATGAAACGACGCAACGACGACACCTCCGGTATCGAAGGCCGCGAGTGGCCTCGGCTCATCTACGGGGTTGACTTCTGGATGAATCGCCTCGCCACAAAGCAATCCGTAGCATCGATCACGGCGGACGATTGTCGCGAATTCGTCACTTCTTTGGTGAAGGCCGGCAACGTCATTGTTGCGGTTGCGGGAGAATTCTCGATCGAGAGCATCACGGCAACGCTCAACAGCTCGATTGGTCAACTCCCCGAGCTCGAGCGGGAGATACCGCCAGTCCCTTCGCCGACATTCGATGCCAAACCCGGTGTCTACTTCGTCCACAAGGAAGATGTAAACCAGGCTCGCGTTCGCCTCGGCCACATCGGCGTCAAGCTTGGCCATCCAGATGAATTCGCGCTGCGCGTCGGCAACGACATCCTCGGCGGCGGCGGGTTCACTTCCCGTATCACCAAGAAAGTCCGTTCCGACGAAGGACTCGCCTACTCTGCCGGCTCATCGATCTCGTTCCCAGTGACGATCCCCGGCGTCTTCGCAGCAGGTTTCCAGACGAAGTCCAGCACTGCTGCCTATGCCTCCAAGTTAACTGTCGATCTGATCACTCAGATCCTTGAGGGTGAGGTTTCCCAGGAAGAACTCAACACCGCCAGAAACTCATTTACAGAGACCTTCCCGCGCCGTTTCGAATCGGCCGCTCAGACGGTCGGCCTGTTCGCTCGCGACGAACTCCTCAAACGGCCTGATGACTACTGGACTTCCTATCGTGAACGGATCACGAAGGTAGATGCCAAAGGCGTTCGCGAAGCACTCGCTCGCAACCTCAAACCCAATCAACTCGTGTTTCTTGTCGTCGGAAACATCGACGAAATCAAGGAAGGCCATCCCGATCATGAGGTGCAGATTGGCGACTTCGGCGAACTCACCGAGATTCCGTTAAGGGACCCACTCACGCTGGAACCCTTGCCACGGCTAGCTGAAGCGAATCAAGAATGATGAAAGCGTATAGATGAAAGAACGGCCTTCTGGCTTGTCAGTGGTTGCCTAGGAGGTACCTGACCCTCAACCGTGAGATATGGGCCTTCCTGAGGTTATCGCCGGTTACGAGTGTGCGTCGCACAACTCAATCGTCGTGTCTGATTTCTCATCTTTCATCTTTCATCTTTCATCTTTCCCAAATGCCCTTGCTCGCTTGTGAAAGAAGGTGCACAATAGCGCCACCCGCGCTTTCGGCGGGATCAGCGACCAAGGAGGAGCCATGAAGGTTCACGAGTATCAGGGGAAAGAAATCCTCGCACGATACGGCGTCGCGGTACCCAGAGGAATCCTCATCACCGAGGCCGATCAGGCCAAATCGGTGGCAGAGGAACTCGGCGGCCGCGTTGTCGTCAAGGCACAGATTCATGCTGGAGGACGCGGGAAGGGCGGCGGCGTGAAGCTTGCCGACAATCCTGACGATGCCGTCGCAAAGGCGAAGGAAATCCTAGGTATGTGCCTCGTCACCAAGCAGACCGGTCCAGAAGGCAGGATCGTCAACAGAGTCTATATCGAAGAGGCGCTCCCGATCGATCGGGAACTCTACCTCGGCATCGTGCTCGACCGTGCCGAAGGCTTCCCCGTCATGATGGCGTCGAAGTTTGGCGGCATGGAGATCGAAGAAGTCGCAGCCGAGAATCCCGATGCAATTCTCAAGGCGGCCTTTGATCCCGATGTTGGCCTGCACCCCTACCTTGCGCGGCAATTAGCGTTCGGCCTCGGCCTCGAAGGAGATGCCTTTAAAGCCGGGCTCAAATTCATGAACGCTCTAGCACACGCCTACGCCGACACCGATGCATCGTTGGCCGAGATCAACCCTCTCGTCACGACTACGGATGGTCGAGTCGTCGCACTCGACGCAAAGATGAGCTTCGACGACAACGCCATGTTCCGGCACAAGGATGTGTTGGAGATGCGCGACCTCGACGAGGAAGAACCACTCGAGGTTGAGGCGTCGAAATTTGACCTAAACTACATCAAGCTCGACGGCAACATTGGCTGCATGGTCAACGGTGCAGGCCTC
>JAAESQ010000026.1 GCA_024229275.1 bacterium
CCCTGTCCCTGTCCCTGTCCCTGTCCCTGTCCCTGTCCCTGTCCCTGTCCCTGTCCCTGTCCCTGTCCCTGTCCCTGTTCGACCTGCCCCGATTTGGTGGACCCCTGTAGGCTTTCGTTGTCCGACCCGCACAGCCGCCCTGCATCCCCGCAAAGAAAAGAGCCTCCGTGCCGGGAAACCACGGAGGCTGAATGGGAGGAGAGGATAAAGAAGAGAGACTCGATCGATTCAGCGCAGCCGACGAATGCGACGAAGTTGTGAATCAGCGCAGATGCAGGCCGTGTCCCGATCGAATCTAAAAAGACTCGTGTTCTGTTCGCTCGATGATTTCCTCCTGGAGTTCGTTGGAAAGATCGCAGAAATAATCTGAATAGCCGGCGACTCTCACGATGAGATCGCGGTGTTTCTCGGGTTCTACCTGTGCCTTGCGAAGAGTGTCGGCGGTGACGACGTTGAACTGAACATGGTGGCCGTCCATTTTGAAATAGCTGCGCACGAGATTTGCGAGATGATTGATGCCGGCCTCGTCAGCGAGCAGAGAAGGCGTGAATTTCATGTTGAGCAGAGTGCCGCCGGTCTTGACGTGATCCATTTTGGCCGCAGACTTCAGCACTGCTGTTGGTCCAGCACGATCTGCTCCTTGGACCGGCGAAATGCCTTCTGACAGTGGTTGGCCTGCGCGGCGACCGTCGGCAGAGGCGCCTGAGACTTCACCAAAGTAGACGTGACAGGTCGTGGGTAACATTTCGATGCGGTAGTGACCACCCTTGGTATTGGGCCGCCCGTCGATGGCCTCAAAGCCGGCGTTGAAGACGCGGACCATGATCTCGTCGGCCTGGTCATCGTCGTTGCCATACTTTGGTGTCGTGTTGACCATTTTCTGACGCAACGGCTCATGGCCCTCGAAGTCTGCCTCTAGAGCTGAAATGAGTTCGCTCAGGGACAGGACCTTCTGCTTGAAGACGAGATCCTCGATTGCAGCCAAGCTGTCGGTGATACTGCCGATTCCTACGGCCTGAATGAAGGTGTTGTTGTAGCGCGGGCCGCCGGCGTTGTAGTCCTTGCCTGTAACGATGCAGTCGTCAGTGATCACGGACAGGAAGGGCGCCGGCATCTGCGTCGCATAGAGGCGTTCGATGACTTGATTGCCGCGAATCTTGATGTCAATGAAATAGTTCAACTGAGTTTCGAATGCGCTGAACAGATCGTTGAAGTTGCCGAATCCATCTGCTGAACTGGTCTTCGGTCCGAGTTGCTTGCCGGTACGGGGGTCGAAACCGTTATGAAGGGCGATCTCGAACACCTTCACAAGGTTGAAATAGCCGGTCAAGATGTAAGCCTCTTTACCGAAAGCGCCGACCTCCACACAACCACTGCAACCGCCGGCTCGAGCATCTTCGAAGCTTTTGCCCTGACGCACCTGTTCCTCAACCACGGCGTCGGCGTTGAAGATCGACGGGAAGCCATAGCCGTTGCGGATGACGCGAAGGGTGTGTTTGAGCAGCGCGTCCGGGCTCTTGCGAGAGAGCTGCAGATTAGAACTCGGTTGCAGCAGGTGCATCTCGTCGATGATGTCGAGCAGGATGTGTGAGACTTCGTTCGATCCGTCGGAACCGTCGGCCAACAGCCCCCCGAGATTGATGTTGGCGAAGTCTGTGTACGTTCCGCTTTCTGCCGCGGTCACACCGACTTTGGTTGGCGAAGTATGGTTGTTGAACTTGACAAAGAAGGACTCGAGCAATTCACGAGCCTCTTCTTCCGTCAGCGTGCCGTCGGCCAGACCCTGTCGGTAGAACGGCAGCAGATGCTGATCGAGGTGCCCCGGGCTGAACGCATCCCAGCCGTTGAGTTCGGTGATGACAGCCAGATGACAGAACCAGTAGTACTGCAAAGCCTCCCAGAAGGTGCATGGTGCGTTGGCAGGTACTCTGCTACAGACGGTGGCAATACGTTCCAACTCCGCACGTCGCAGCGGATCGTTCTCCTGTTGCGCTCGTTCCGTCGCGAGGTCTGCATGTCGTTTGGCGAAGAGGATGACCGCATCACAAGCGATGTCCATCGCCTTGAGTTGTTCGAGTTTGTCCAAGGCTTCCCGATCTGCGGAAAAGTCGAGAGACGCGACCGAGGCGGCGATATCAACCTTGAAGTCGAACATGCCTTTGGAGTAGATCTTGTCGTCGAGCACGGTGTGTCCGGGCGCCCGTTGCTCCATGAACTCGGTGAAGATCCCTGCGGCGTAGGCATCCTTCCACTCCTGAGGCAGCAGCTCGAACATTCTGTCTCTAAGTGAGCGCTTGCTCCAAAATGGGATGATCGTTTCTTCATAGGTGTCAATGCAGTCTTTGGCCACGGCGTACGAGGTCTTGGGCCTCGAATCGAGGATGCGTAGATCGTCCGCGCTGTGACAGGTAAGCTCCGGATAGGTTGGCACAGCTTTCGGTTCGGGACCGCGTTCACCGACAATCAGCTCGTCAGCGCCCAAGTAGAGAGTCTTGTGCTGACAAATGTGCTTGAAAGCGAGAGCGCGCATCACTGGTACGGAATGGCAACCGATGTTCTCTTTGTAGAACTCGGTGAGGAGTTCAGCGCGCTCGCATGAGATGCGGGGTTTCGCGTCGAGACTCATACTCCGGAGGCGTGCAGTGCGATCGTTCATTACCTAGCCTCCAATTGTGACGGCGATGCCGGCGTTCGAGATGTTGGCGGCCAGATTCAGTAGGGTTTCCTCGTGCGGAGCTACGAATCCATTGGCCGCTTCGGTCAGGCCGAGTCTCGGTTTTTTGCCGATGCCGGTTCGGTGGTAGGGCAGCAGACTGATTCTTTCGATATTTGGGAAACGGTTTGCATAGGTGATCGCTGTATCGATCGTGTCTGGGCTGTCGGTGAGGCCCGAGACGACCGGAATGCGAAGCCAAATCCTTGCGGAGCGTGATGCAAGAGTTTCCAAGTTCGCAAAGATTGGCTCGATCTCCACGCCGGTGAGGCGAAGGTGGGTGGTCGGGTCGACAGCTTTGAGGTCGAAGAGGAAGAGATCGGTCAGCTCGGCGACTGCTAGCACAGTGTCGTGGCTGCCATGACCACAGGTGTCGACCACGGTATGAAGATCTGCGTGTTTGCACAGCTGAAGAGCCTTGAGCAGGAAGTCGGATTGAGCCAGAGGCTCCCCTCCCGAAAAGGTGACCCCTCCGTCGGATTCCTCGAAGAAGATTCGGTCGCGCAGCAGCTCGGTAACCAGTGCATCGGCTGTGATCTCGCGGCCAACTATGTTACGTGCGGTACTCGGGCAGGCTGCTGCGCATTCTCCGCACAGCGTGCAGTCATCGTTGGCGGGAACGAGGCCAGCCGGTCGTGGACCGGTAGGTCGCGGGCACGCTGCAACGCACAGATGGCACTCAATGCATCGAGATGCATCGACGGCAATCTGGCGCTCGGGATTGATGCTCTCTGGGTTGTGGCACCACGGGCACCGCATCGGACATCCTTTGAGAAAGACCGAGGTTCGAATCCCAGGACCATCGTTGATCGAAAAACGTTGGACGTTGAAGATGGTTCCTGAGACCGATTTGCGAACGTCAGTGTACGTGTTGGGTTCCATCTGCCACACCTAGTAAAGAATATATCCCTGAGACTGCGTGATGGTCTTGTATGATTCTCGATGCCGGACTCTGGTCTCTGCACAACGGGTGAATGGAAAATGATGAACGCAGTTGAGAAGCTTGAGCGAGTACTGCCAGCGATTCTGTTCCTGGAGGATCTTTATGATCCAGTCACAGATACCGTGTTCTTCATTAAGGACTGGTTTGGACGCTACGTCATTGTCAACCAGACTCTCGTCGCTCGATGCGGTCGGAATGAGAAAAGTGAGATCATCGGACACACAGCGTGCGAGCTTTTTTCAGACCCTCTTGGGCAGAGGTACTTGGAGCAGGATCGCAAGGTCATTGATGAAGAGAAGCAGATCATCGACCGGCTCGAACTCCACCCGGCTGTGAATCAGCGGGAACAGTGGTGTCTGACCAATAAAGTGCCGATTCGTACTGAAGGTGGGGAGGTCGTCGGTCTGGTAGGTTTTTCGCGCGATCTTATGGGACCAGGCGTTGGTGAGGATTGGATTCGCCCAGAACTCGCTGCTGTGGTCTCCTACATTCAGGTCAACTACGCAAGCGAACTCCGGGTCGAGCGGCTGGCGGAGCAAGCTGGGATGTCGCCGTATCAATTGAGTCAGCGCATCAGAACGATTTTTGGAATCACGCCGGCTCAACTCATCGCCAAAACACGCATCGATGCCGCTTCCAGCATGTTGCGCACGACCGATTCAGCAATTGCTGAGATAGCACAAAGCGTTGGATACTGTGACCAAAGTGCCTTCTCTCGCCATTTCAAGGTTGCTGTTGGCCTGACGCCAAGCCAGTACCGCAAGCTCCACAACTAGCAGCCCGCGCCGCGATGGCCTGGTAGGGCAAGGGAATAGACTTGAAAGTGTTGTCCAGGCCATCGAGGCACGGGCTGCTATTGACGAGCACGGCATCTATCTGATTCGGGATCCGATACTAGCGCGCCCAGTAGGCCTATGCCGACGTGTTCTCTGGAATTCCTCTGCGCCTTAAGAATTCTGAAGAAACTTGGGGTCACAGTGGTACTCAGTGTGAGGGAAGCACGGTGGTGCTATACCATGGAGCCTCGCTCCAGAAGTTGGGAATTCACTGGGAATAGAACAAGTTAAGGATTCCGACTGGGGAGATATCTCCGGACAACGAACGAAAAGTTGCTGTTAAGTCAGCATGAAGCGGGCTTTACCGTAAGTGCTAAGGTGTCGATGTCGAGAAGTCCGCGCGTTCCCACCAGGTTTTGTGATGGAGCGCGCTTTCACTGTGGCACTCAAGTCAAAGGAGGGCGAGATGGGTCGAAGGGCACTCGTGCTAAGCGCGGCGCTCATGCTGGCGGTATGTCCGCTAGTTGATGGCGCAGAGCGAACCAAAGGCGACGACGAGAAGAACGATAGCAAAATGGTCGCCAAGACATTTAGCGGCATTAAAGTGAGGAGTATCGGGCCGGCGTTGATGTCGGGTCGCGTCGCAGATATTGCGATCGACGAGAACAACCCGAACATCTGGTATGTCGCGGTAGGTAGTGGCAGCGTCTGGAAGACGACCAATTCCGGCACCAGCTGGAAACCCATCTTCGATGATCAACCGGTGTATTCGGTCGGTTGCATTACCATCGACCCGAACAATTCAAACGTATTGTGGGTCGGTTCGGGCGAGAACGTCAACGGTCGCCACGTTGGCTGGGGTGACGGTGTCTATCGCAGCGCAGATGGCGGTAAGTCGTGGAAGAACATGGGCCTGAAAGAGACCGAGCACATCGGTCGGATCGCAGTTGATCCGCGCGACTCGAACGTCGTGTTTGTCGCAGCAATGGGACCGCTTTGGTCACCTGGTGGCGAGCGCGGGCTGTACAAGACAGTTGACGGTGGCACGACCTGGAAACAGGTATTGGCCGCGGGTGAGTACACCGGTGTGTATGACGTTGTGATGTCCAAATGTAATCCGGACGTTCTCTACGCATCGACCCATCAGCGATTCCGCAACACTGCGGCACTGGTCAACGCGGGCCCCGAGTCCGGCATTCACAAATCCACCGATGGTGGAGAGACCTGGACCAAGGTCAGCAAAGGTCTTCCAATGGGCGACATCGGCCAGACAGGTCTTGCCGTCTCTCCGCATAAGCCAAATGTTGTGTATGCAACGATCGAACTTCCCCATCGCAAGGGTGGGTTCTACCGCTCTGAAGATTTCGGCGAGAGCTGGACAAAGCGCAACGACTACATCAGTGGCGGCACGGGGCCTCACTACTATCAGGAGATTGTCGCCAGCCCGCACGAGTTTGACCGTGTGTACCAAATGGATGTACGAATCCATGTCACCCACGACGGTGGCAAGAACTTTGGCACATTGAACGAAGAGTGGAAGCACAGCGACAACCACGCTCTTGCGTTCAAGCCAAACGACCCCAACTATCTGCTTGCAGGTTCGGATGGCGGCTTGTACGAGAGTTTTGACTTGGGTCAGACGTGGAAATACGTCGCGAATCTTCCGGTGACCCAGTTTTACAAGATTGCGTTGGACAACGACCTGCCGTTTTACAACGTCTATGGAGGTACGCAAGACAACTCCACGCAGGGCGGTCCTACGCGTACTGATTCAAACGTAGGCATCCGCAACGCGGACTGGTTTATTACGCTCTTCGCCGACGGTCATCAGCCGGCAACCGATCCGTCGAATCCGGATATCGTGTACTCCGAGTGGCAGCAGGGCAACTTGGTTCGCTATGACCGCAAGACAGGCGAAATCGTTTACATCAAACCCCAGCCGGAAAAGGGTGAGCCGGCCGAGCGGTTCAATTGGGATTCGCCGATTCTCGTAAGCCCCCACTCGCCGACGCGGCTCTACTTCGGTAGCCAGCGCGTGTGGCGCTCCGATGACCGCGGCGATTCATGGCGTGCCATCAGTGGCGACTTGTCCCGCACCGGTGGTGAGCGCTTGACGAAACCGATGATGGGTCGGGTTCAGAGCTTCAATGCTGGTTGGGATCTGGGAGCGATGTCCGAGTATGGCACCGTAACCTCTATCGAAGAATCGCCGGTCGTTGAAGGCTTGATATACGCAGGAACCGACGATGGCCTGATTCAAGTCACTGAGGACGGTGGTGAAAACTGGCGCCAAATCGACGCTATCAAAGGCGTGCCGGAAACTGCCTTCATCAACAACCTCAGAGCGGACCTCTTCGATGCCGACACTGTGTATGCCTTACTCGACAATCACAAGACGGGTGACTACAAACCCTATCTGTACAAAAGCACCGATCGTGGCAAGAGCTGGACTTCGATCGCCGGTGATCTGCCCGACGGCCACCTTGTATGGCGGATGGTTCAGGATCACGTAAACAAGAACCTGTTTTTCCTAGGTACTGAGTTTGGCGTGTTTTTCTCCGTCAACGGAGGCGAGAACTGGATCAAGCTTAAGGGTGGCGTGCCGACGATCCCCTTCCGCGACCTCCAAATCCAGCGTCGCGAAAATGACCTCGTCGGAGCCTCCTTCGGACGCGGCATCTTCGTACTAGATGATTACACGCCGCTACGCCATGTTTCAGAAGAGTTCCTAGCGGCTGGCGTGCAGTTATTCCCAGTAAAGACTGCACAGCGGTACATCCAGAGGCGCACGCTCGGAAGCGAGGGCAAAGCCTCGCAGGGTGATGCTTACTTCAATGCTCCCAATCCGCCATTCGGCGCGGTTTTCACCTACTACCTGAAAGATAGTCTGGAAACTCGGAAGGACACTCGTCTGAAAGCCGAGAAGAAGCTGGCCAAGGAGGACGAGGATATTCCGTTCCCAGGTTGGGATGAGCTTAAAGCTGAGGCACAGGAAGAGAAACCGGCTGTGCTGCTGACCGTCAAGAATAGTGCTGGCGACGTTGTGCGCCACCTCAGCGGTAAGACCAGTGCGGGCTTCCACAGGGTTGCCTGGGACTTCACCTACCCGTCAACCAGAGCCGAGACTATCGGTGAACAGAGCCGGCGTCGTGGTGGTCCCCGTGGTGGCGGTGGCGTGATGGCGCCTCCGGGCACATACACTGTTGAGATCGCCACGTTTGTAGATGGTCAGCTTACGCCTGCTGGCGAAGCGCAGACCTTTGACGTCGTACAGCTGCGAGAGGGAACGCTGCCGGGACAGGACCAGAACGAAATTGCTGAGTTCTATCTGGGAGTTGCTGAATTCCAGCGCAGCGTGACCGGCGCCAACGCCGTGATCGTCGATGTGAATAAGCGGATCGGTGCGATCAAGAAAGCACTGATGCGTTCTACAGTTGCTGACACCGCGCT
Organism: bacterium; assembly: GCA_024229275.1. Classification (GTDB taxonomy): domain Bacteria; phylum Acidobacteriota; class Thermoanaerobaculia; order Thermoanaerobaculales; family Sulfomarinibacteraceae; genus JAAESQ01. Next base: position 7,883 of record JAAESQ010000026.1, read on the forward strand.
TCGTGACGAGGCGAGAGCGATCGAAATGCGCCTCGCCACAATGCAAGAGATCCTCGGTGGCAATCAGCAAAAACAGAGGATCGGTGAGCCGGCGCCGCATTCGATCGGCAGCCGCCTGATGGTCGTCGGTATGGGCGCCATGGGCAGCACCTACGGCCCGACGCCGACTCATCGACGCAGCTATGAAATCGCGACCGAGGAGTTTGTAGAGGTTCAACAAAGTCTGAACCAGATCGTCGAAACCGATCTGCCGGCACTCGAAACCAAGCTCGAAGCCGCGGGCGTGCCGTGGACTCCGGGACGGCCGGTTCCGTCTTCGAAGTAGTCACGATCGATTGAAATCAACTCAGGGGCGGGGTTGACCCGCCCCTTTTTATTGTGCGCTTTGACCAAGTGGGTATTGGAATCGGAGGCGGAGGTGCCTCGCATTAGAGAGACCATGCCTATTCGAAGGAGCGCGTACCACTTTGCACTCGCAATGGCCATCGTCATCGCCATCGAATATGGCGCTGAGGTGGTGGCAGAAGAGGCAGAGGCAGAGACAGAGACAGATTCAGGTTTCAGAAACAGATACAAAATCAGAAATCAGAGTCAGAGGGGCCACGCGCAGTTGGTGCTCTGAATCAGTCCCCGTCCCCGTCCCCGATACCAGTCTTCGTTCTCGACCAAAGGGAGGAGACGAAGACTGTCACGGCGTAGCCAGAGGCGAAGCGGACCTCATCTTGATCTTTCGATGGCGTCGAGAACTTCGCCCTGGCAAGCCGATACCGGGGCCGGGGCAGGGGCAGGGGCAGGAGTAGCGACAGCGGCGGAGGCAGGCTGCTGCCGTTGTCCTCTACGGCACAGCAGGCTGAGTGCTGGACCACTCGCCAGTGTCTCCTGACTCGAAGCCGTCTGTGAAAACCTCTCCGGCGGCTCCGATCCTGAAGTTGGATACGGTGCTGCAAGTGTCATTGAGGGCCCTTCGATTGTCGGCAGCACAGGTGCTCGGATCTGGTGTAGTTTCGTCCTCAATACAGTTGGTTGGACCAGTGTAAATAACACCCATGGAGTCACCGCCATAGGTTACATCTGGGTTGGACCAGTACGGCAGCCGGGTGCAAGATGTGCCGCTGTCGGCGCATAGTCGGTTGTAGGCCATGACTGTGCGCCACTGGTCGGCGACGTTGACGAAGCCCTTTCGGTACGCGCAAGAAGCGCTGGAACAGTCGTCGACGTACCAGTCATGACGGGCCGACATGTTGTGCCCGAGTTCATGACCGAAACTGTAGTACCCGGTCGCACAGGTGCGATGGGTTACTGAAAAGGCCGTAGCTTCTGATGAATTGAGGTAGCCCAGGCCGCACGATGAAGAATTCTCGATGATCAAACCGACCACGTCGGCGTTGTAATCCTCGCGTGCCTCGTCGACATTCTCGAATACTCCATCTGTGAGAACTCTGAGCGCGTTGAGATCAGTGTTGAAATTGTTCGTCGCGTCTCCTGGAAGAGTTTCCAGAGTGTAAGCGAGTGCGATGCGCTGCGTGAGGCCGCTGTTGACATACGACTGATTTGTCTCCGTGACCGCGAGTGCGACCAGGTTTTGAATCGCAGCAGTGCCGCCCGCGGCTGCACGAGCTTCGGGGGAGTAGGGAACGAGAACCAGAATCTCCTGACAGGTGTCAGGCGCTCTGGCAGGTTCGTATCTGCTCAACGTGAGAGACTCCGGGCCGTGAATTCCGTGCATCTCAGGAGGAAAAGCGGATTGGTCGATTTCATGTATGGCGTGCACACCACCACCGACGCTACGAATTTCAAAATGTGCTCCGGGCAGGGAAACGCTACCGGCGAGTTCGCCTCCGGTGACGACGAGGATTGCTGTGCTGCGCGTGACGCCTTCGAGGCGGCCGACCCAGGCGAAGCTGCCAAGGTAGTTGGTTTCACTTCGCTCGAACAGTGCAGTGAAATTCGCATCGGTAAAGAGATCGAGGTGCACAGCCTCAGCCGGCGTCTGAATCGACCCGAGGAACTCGATGTCCACATGGACGAATCGGGTTCGAATCACAGTCGGTTCGTCTGGAGCTTTCAGCCCATCATGTGCAGCCACGGTAGAGAAGAGTTCAGGAGCTAAGCCGGGTGGCGTTGTGGCATCGCAGATTGCACTGAAACACACTGCGGCGATGATCGTCACTAAAATCGATAACATCTTGTTGAATCGATGGTTCGGGCACATTTGTCGTCCTCCAGCCGATTTCTCAAAGGCAGTCACACATCTTCAATTAGAGCATGTCTTCTGCCGGAGTTCAGAAACTTGTGCCCCGGATGGCTGGAAACAGTTGTTAGCTACGGGTGAGTAGAACTCCACGCGAATGTAGAGCCGCTTTCGAATCCATCCGCAAATATGAACCCAGCCTCAAATGCACCAAGATCGAGTTGGTCGACGACGGGGCGGGCCTCGGCGGATTGGTGAAGGACATACTGCCAGTCGACATCGTGATCGGGCAGTACATCAGTGTGTAGTGGACCACCGCTGTTGATGCAAACACTTCCATTCACGAGGGAGTAGTCTTGAGTGGACACATCCAAGAAACTAGGCTCGGTGCCCTCAAGATTTATGCCCTGGATGAGTGTGCCGTCAAAAGAAGAGGAGTGACTGGTGACCCAGTCGGTAGGTAGCCAGTTGTTGAGAAGATCCATGACCCCTGAACCACTGAGCATCGCCATGCGAGATCCGTCTGCAGTGGGGTAGATGATGTTGTTGCGAACATCCGCGTGCTCGTCGTTTGTCGAAAGCCTCATCAACGTAGTGTTTCCCGATCTGGTGGAGACAACAGTGTTGTTGAAGAAGTAAAGCGTGCCTTTGCGATAATCCGCTATTGTTCCGCTATCCCCACCATAGTGCACCATCTGGCTGTTGCCCTCGCCGTCCGATTCGATCAGCACGTTACCGTAGACAAAAGTGGTGTGGTAGCTGGGGTGGTTCACCAGGACTGAACTGTCCTCCGCATCGACCAGATCGAGTTGACGATTGCCGTCTTCGATCCAGTTGTAGCGAACCACTAGACCAGCTGAGCGATCCTTGAGGTTGTTGCCGCCGCAGTCCTCGCGAAGTCTGCCGAATCGGTTGAACTGATACGTGATGTTGATGGCCGCGGTGTAGGTGTTGTGTTCGTAGATTCTGTTTTCGATCCCGTTGCTGTGAATCCAGTTGGCTTCAATCAAGATGTTCTGAGTGTCACCGTCGTGGGCGCCGATGAACAGACCATTGCCCGCATCATGCAATGTGCAGTTGCGGATGATGAGATTCTCTGCCTTCTCAACGTAAATGGCAGCGGCGTTGTTGACGTAGTTCTCGACTGAACCTGATGCGTTAGTGAACGAGAACGGAGGGCGCCCGGACCGAATCTCAAGGTTCTCGATCACGATGTGGGCGGGCAAGGTGTCCGGTGGGGTGTTCGCCCCACCGATCTTGACGACTCCGCGGACTTCGTTCCAGAAATTGAGGTCCAGTCGAGTCGTGGCGTTGCGGCCGTCGATGACCGGCAACGATCCATCCGGACCGGGTACCCCGGAGATGACGATCGGATTCTCCGCGGTGCCGCGCCGGCAGATGACCCACTTCTCGTGGTACGCATTGGCTCGCCAGTGGATCAATACCCGATCGCCAGGGTTGAGGCTCTCCCATGGC
>JAAESQ010000027.1 GCA_024229275.1 bacterium
CTGAGTGATTCCGAGATTGCTTCGCTTTTGGACGGTAGGATCGGCTACCGCAGGTGGATTGCAGGCGCAACCTGTTGAAAACTTTACAGTTAAGCTCAACGCTTTGGTGCGTTGTCATTCTCGGGGACGTTTTCCAATTTTAAGACGCACCAACAGAATAGCCGGCACCTCCGTCGCTGTCGAGGCTGTGTCGCTTCGACCAGTCATGGCGACAGAATCCGACACGCGACTCCACAGGGCAACCATCGCTGCAGTCTCATCCACTGATTTCCATGCGAAAGCACAGCACTAGCTGGCTCCATGGTGCCAGTCTTTTCCGCACCAAATTAGAGAGTCAGGGGAGAAAGTTCGGTTTTTGGTCGGGTCCAGGGTGGCTGATGGGAGCCGAGCGTTGCAGGAGGCGCGCGAAAGTCGCGGGCGTACATTGGGGTCTTCGTCGGAGCCAAGGTCAGCCGATCGTCAAATGCTCCCGTCGCCCTTCCCGTGAATGACGCGTGGCCTTTGGCCACGGTGACCCACCGGGATGAGTGGGTAGTCATTCTGCAGCTCGAACATCTGCCGATGCCCACAGCCACTCCCTCCGGTGTGTTGCCGGCATTGACATTTTGAGATCGATAAGCCTTGTATCACTTTGATTGCACTGAGTCTCAAAAGGTCATGCATGGCACGTTCCGCCGAACGTTCGTTTCTCCGAAGTGCCTCAGCTCTGAGCTTCCCATCCACCAGCGATTCGAAGAATCGTTCCTTCTTATCCTCTTTGTGCTGTCTTCGTGATCTTTGCGACCTTCGTGGTTCAAAAACTCACGCGCCTCTCAGCGGAGAGCGCGACTGGAGGGTGCGGAGTAGCTGCAAAGTTGAAGCGCCATATTCGATGACGATAGCGATGACGATGGCGAAGGAGAGGGGCCAAAGGTGGGTGATCGACCCGCTGTCGACCCGTATAGGTGCCTGGCACCTACATTGATGTCCGCGCCCACTTCAGGGGGTGTCAAATTGACCCTTGATCGCCCGCAGGCTTGGTAGCTCCTTGCCCTCGATGTACTCGAGCAACGCGCCCCCCGCGGTCGAGATGTAGCTAATCTTGTGAGCTAGATTGTACTTGTTGACTGCGGCGATGGAGTCTCCTCCACCGATCAACGAGTATGCGCCCTTTTCGGTGACGCGGGCCACGGCCATGGCGATACGTAAGGTGCCCATCGAGAAGTGGGACATCTCGAACACTCCCATGGGACCGTTCCAGAGGACCGTTCGTGCAAGCTCGATCACCTTGCTCAGTCTCTCGCTCGAACGCAGACCGATATCGAGCCCCATCCAGCCGTCTGGGATCCTGTCGATCTCACAGTGCCTGATTTCGGCGTCGTTGCTGAGAGAGTCGGCAATCACACAGTCGGTTGGCAAATGCAGTTCGACCTGTTTCTTCGCAGCCCGGTCGATGACGGCCTGAGCCACCTGAACGTAGTCGTCCTCGACCAGCGAGTCGCCGATCTGGCCACCCATCGCCTTGATGAAGGTGTAGACGATGCCGCCACCGATGACCAGGCAATCGACCCGGTCGAGCAACGCCTCGATAATGTTGATCTTGGTCGAGATCTTGGAGCCGCCGATCACTGCCACGAACGGCGGCTGCGCCTTGTGCAACACACCGTCGATGTTGTGGATCTCGGCCTCCACCAGGTATCCGAGCATTCGTCTGTCTCTCGAAAAGTGGCGGGCAATCGAATAGGTCGAGGCATGGGCCCGGTGGGCGGTGCCGAACGCGTTGTTGATGTAGACGTCGCCATAGGTGGCAAGCTCCTTGGCAAACTCCTCGTCAGCCTCGACCTCCTCGGGATGAAACCGAAGGTTTTCCAGCAGTAGCACCTCGCCAGGCAGTAGAGAGTCGACGAGCTTGCGAGTCTCGGCGCCGACGCAGTCTGAGCTGTGCTTGATCTGGTGGTCGAGCAACTGTGAGAGCCTGTCAATGAGGTGCCGAGTCGAGAGGGAGTCGATCTGGACGCCCTTGGGTCGGCCGATGTGGGTCATGATCACGGCCGAGCCACCATCTGCCAGGACCTTGCGGATGGTCGGCAGGGCGGTGACAATCCGAGTCTCGTCGGTAATCTGATGATCCTCGTCGAGGGGCACGTTGAAGTCGACTCGAATCAGGGCCTTTTTCTGGACGAAATCGAAATCGTCAACCGAATAGCTATCTTTGATCGCCCGTATGGTCGGCAGCGTCTTGCCCTCGAGGTACTCAAGCAAGGCTCCGCCGGCAGTCGAGATATAGCTGATCTTGTGGGCCAGGGCCCAACGATTTACGGCTGCGATCGAGTCACCACCACCGATCAGTGAAAAGGCCCCCTTGTCGGTCGCCCTCGCAACCGCCATGGCGACCTTGAGGGTGCCGTTGGCAAACAGGGGTACCTCGAATACTCCCATCGGACCGTTCCACAGGATCGTTGCCGAACCCTCGATGATACTGGCGATCTGTTCGGCCGACTTGATGCCGATGTCGAGACCGGACCAGCCATCGGGAATGCGGCTGACATCACAGTGCTCGATCCTCGAATCGGAATCGACGCTGTCGCCGATGATGCAGTCCTCGGGTAGGTAGAGCTTCACATTGTTGAGCCGGGCCCGATCGTGGATCCTGCTGATAACCGGCAGGTAGTCGGGCTCGGCCAGGGAGTTCCCGATCTGCCCTCCACTCGCCTTGACGAAGGTGTAGGCGATACCGCCGCCGATCACCAGCGTGTCGACCTTATCGAGCAGCGCCTCGATGACGCAAATCTTGGTGGAGACCTTCGAGCCCCCCAGGATGGCGGTAAAGGGACGCTGCGGATCCTTCAGGAGCTTGTCGATGTTCCTGATCTCGCTCTCCACCAGGTAACCGAACATCTTGTCGAAAGGGAAGAACTTGGCGATGGTGAAGGTCGAGGCATGGGCCCGATGGGCGGTGCCGAAGGCGTTGTTGACATATACATCCCCGAGCCCTGCAAGCTGTTTGGCAAATCCCTCGTCACCGGCGCCCTCCTCGGGATGGAAGCGGAGGTTCTCAAGCAGCAGGATCTCACCCGGTCTGAGGCCGTTGGCGAGCTCTTTTGCCTGTTCACCGATGCAGTCCTCGGCAAATTTGATCTCCTGGTCGAGCAGCTTCTGAAGATGGGGCAGCAATAGCCGGCACGAGAGCTTTTCGTCTCTCCGGCCCTTTGGCCGGCCCCGGTGAGTGAGGAGGATGACCGCTCCACCATCCGCCAGAATCTTGCGAATGGTAGGCAGGGCTGTGACGATTCGGGTGTCGTCGGTCATCTCGAGCCGGTCATTCATCGGTACGTTGAAGTCAACCCGTACCAGGGCCTTTTTTCCTGCGAACCTGAAGTCGTCTATGGTGGTCATGTTTTCCGTCTCTTGTTGATTCAGCGCGCCAAACGTCGAATGCCGATCTCGTCAACGACTGTCGAGCCGGCCTCTGTCGCCCAGCCGAGTCGATCGCCAGCACTAACCATAGCTCATAACGGAATAGCGGACCCGTCTCACCTGATACCAGGGCTGGCGCCCGGAGACCGGCCTACTCATCCCCTCTGGCACCTAAATGAGTGGTATTCGGAACAGTTTCTTGTCCGCATGTCTCACACGGCACCGCACCCAATCCGGCGCGTTAGGGCAGAGTAAGAATCCGGGCTAGCTGATCCGGATTCTCTTCCACGATGAAGTGACCAACACCATCCAATTCGTACAACTGACCGTCCTGAGCCGCGGCAAGCAACCTGTTAGCAGACCGTCGGATGTAGGGCGCAGATTTTTTACCGATCACGACCGCGAGTCGACAGCCGAGATGTTGTCTGACGCGGGTGCAGTGGTCCAGTTTGCCGTACGCCGCAGCGAGCTGCATGTAGCGGACTGACACATCCAAGTCGTTCGCTGCAAAGCCAGTGAGGAACTCCTCCCGGTACGTCATTTGTTTCTGAAGCAGCCTCCGAAGACTCATCCAGGCACCCAGCCGGGTGTGGAGGGCGAAACGCAGGGTCTGTCTGCCCAGCCATGGAACCAGCAGAGTTCTGAGGACCGCCGGGTATTCAATGGTCACATCGAGCAGATAAACATCTCTGACCAGTTGAGGGTAGCGAAGGGCAAAGTCCAGTCCAAAGACACCACCCAGGCAGAATCCCGTCAGGCGCACGGAACGGATGTCGAGTTTCACGAGGATGTCCCGGATCAGCTTGGCGACACCGTCAAATGACACCTCCGCCCACCCGGACTTTCCGCACCCCGGGAGGTCAATGAGAACCAGTTGCCAACCAGCCCCGATTCTTGGAAGAATATTTGCCTTGAAGCCGTCCAACGTGCCGTTCCAACCGTGCAGGTAGAGGAGTGGTCGTCCTTCACCGTGCACCTCGTAGTGCACCTGGCAGTCCTCGTATGAAATGGATCCCATCTAGGTTTTCCCAGCCAGCCGCATGTAGAAATCGGGCAGATCTCCGCTCTTCTCCAACTGCCCTACGCAGTGCCGGGAATCCTCGGGACTCAGTGGCAGAGAGGTCCGCTTCTCCAGTAGTTGATCGGCGTGCAGCTCCATGGCCATGCACTGCCGCCGCGGCTGGCGAATGATTTCATGCATGCCGTGCCACAGCTCGGCCACCGATTGCTCACGCACGCTTCCAAAAGAGAGAGGCACGAAGTCACAGGGACAGAGGTTGCCAGCGGCATCGATGTACGAGTGCTGTGTCCCTGCGCCACAACCGTAGTTGGAGTGATCCTCGGTGTGAGCGAATACCGACACCTTTGGTCCACGCCATGAGCGATTCATCCGAACATGGAAACGCCTCAGTTCACGGCGATCGGCCGCAGTTAAGACCTCATCCAAGGGCGTGTGCTCCAGTCGCCCAACCGGCATTGACTCCAGTACTCTCACCTCATGTGCACCAAGCTCACTCGACAACTGGACGATGTCCTCTAAAGAGCCCGATTGCAGCTTGTGCCGGCTCGCCACTGTTTGAGTCATGGTGTAGAGGCCAGCCTGTCGGCCGTAACGTACTGCTTCCACAGCAGCCGCAAAGGCGCCAGGTACGCCACGCTCGTCATCCATCGTCGCGGCGCTGGCGCTATCGAGACTGACCCCTATCGCGAAGAGCCCGGCTCGCTTGAGCTCTTGTGCGCGCTCTGACGACAAACCGTGACCAGAGGTAAAGAGAAAGCTCACTGAACGATCATCGATCGCCGCGATCAGCTCAGCGAGGTCTTCACGGAGCAATGGCTCGCCTCCGGTTAGACCGATAATGGCGGTGCCCATTGCCTGAATGTCTGAAAACAGCTCAAGCAGGTCGTTTGTCTCCCATTCTCCAGCCTCTTCACGCCCTGCAGCGCAGCAGTGCCGGCAGTTGAAACTGCATCTTCCGGTCACCGCCACGTACATGGAGATGGGCGCACGCCGACGAGCGCTGACGTGATCGCCGAAAACGGAATCTTCCCCCGCAACCGCTTCGAGAACCTGGTAGGCGGCGCGGGAGGGAATCGGCGGGAGGAAGGAGGAATGCACGAATTGCTTCTCGTGCCGGACGATCTTCTCGTCCTTCGAAACGTGCCAGAGCGCCCGGATGAGGTTGCGGGTGGAATAGCGGCTGTCGGACCGGAAAATGCGACGAGATCGCAGAAAGAAGGCGAGATTCCCTGGGTCCAATACCAATCTGAGCCGGTTGACAAAGCTCACTAACTGTTCCCCTCAGGCAGGCGCTGCCCTTCGTAGATATAGCAGATACCAGAGATTGGGCGCGAACGACCGGAGAACCCATGTTTGGTCATCAAATCCTCCAACTGCGCGGGAGTCAGAAAGTTCGATCGATCGACGCATAAGCGTTCGAAGAGAAGAAGCAACCAACCAAGGATTCCTTTGATGTGAAACTCCAGGACGACGAGGAGTCCCCGTTTCTTGAGGACCCGGCTCATCTCCGAGATTGCAGCGTCGAAATCCTTGATGTGATGGAGTGCATCCGTGCACATGACTGTGTCGAAGGCCTCGTCCGCAAAGGGCATCGACAACGCTGAGGCCAGGCAGACCTCTTGCCCGCGTTCTTGTGCAACGCTCAGCATCGGGGCTGAGCAATCCAACACGACACTCTGAGCGAAACGCCCACTCAGGGCCGAGGCGATAAAACCGGTGCCGCCAGCGACATCCAGCAGGCGGCCTCGGCCATCGGCAACCATTTCTCGGCCAATATCAGCGGGACGGTGGAGATTGAACAAGCCCATGAATCGATCGTAGTGCCGGTGGTATGTGTTGAACACGCTCTTCCTGCTTCTCGACAACGGCGAAGTCTTCAAGAGCACCATGGCGCAGATCACAATCCAGTGGCCGGAATGGCCTCTGCTGCTGTTGGCAAGGATCGGATCACCACGGTCATGGCATTGCCTTGGATAGTAAGTGAATCAGGATCGGAGCCCAAAACGAGCAGCACGCCCCGACCCAAATCGCATGGATAAGATACTCCCGACCGGATGAAGTTGTGATCACAGGTAAGAGGATGTCCATCGTCGAAACACCACCCGGAGCGACACCCAGAATCTTGTGCTTGCTACGACTCACGAGTGGAATGAGGACAAGAGAGACGAGATCCCGAAACAGGTTAGCCAGAAATCCGAGGTTCCCCAAGCGAATGCCTTGCTGCTCCATGATCAGCGGTCCTCCCAGGGTTTGCCAGCCTAAGGGAGCCGCGCACAGCATGCATTCAAGCCGACTAAATGGCAACAGGCCGGCGATCAAGGAGCTGAACAATAGGGTTCCGAGGATCACGCAGATGGGCAGGCCGACGAGCAGGACCACCGACCCTGGTCTGACGCCCCCTGTTCTTCGGCGTACTGTGCGAAGCTCTGTTCCAATCTGGACGCCGACCGCAAAGATCAACACGCAAAGGGCGACCCTCATCACGCCAAGAGATGGACTCAGCTCCAGGATGTACCCCAAAATCATGCCGACGACAAGCAGCATCATCGGCGCTGCGATCCCAAACCTTCCCGATTGTGTGGCGGTTACCTCAGCGGCCGGCACAGGCTGCGGTTTGAATCTCGCTCCAACGACGACAACCAAAGCATAGGTCAAGAGAATGCTCCCTGAAGCGGCGGCCGTGGCGATCAGCAAGGCCGCAAGCGTGTCGCCGAGCATCGACTCCATGAGCAGCTCATTGGTGGTCAGTTGCATTCCGAACAGGAGAATGAGCAACGCACCAGCGGACAGTGACATCCTTTCGGCAATCCGGCGGGTGCGCGGACTGCGTATGAGTAAACCTGGGAACAAACCCAGGAAAAAGTTCAAGTAGTACCAGGCCATCTATGCTTCACCGATGGTAAAGGTGTACCCGAAAGACAGGTCCTGCCTTGTAAGCTCTTCCTCGAGCTCCTCAAGGTATCGGACCGGCCCTCGGCTCCAAAGGGGCGGGCGTCTGTTGGTGAGGAATTCTCGCATGCAAAATCGTACGTCCGTTTTGGCCGAGAGACGGCGGAATAGTTCCTCGTATTCCACGTCGCTGAGAAAGGACGAAACATCGCTCAGGGAGTATTTGTTGCAGACGTGTCCCTCCGTCGATTCGAGCATCTCGAACAAGCTCATATTGCTGATTCTCACGCGGTCCAGACGGCTCTTCAGGGGCGCGAAGTTCTCCTCCCGTAAGTACAACGGGTAGTGATCTTCGGCGAAGAAGCGTCCCTTGAATACTAGCGCCATCATGAAGCTTGAGCGGGCAAGGTGGTTGTTGAGAAATAGCGTCATTCGCTCGAGGATGTATCGGCCGGGAGACTGCGAAATATCGGCGTTGGCGTAGAACCCGGGATCATTCAACAGCAACCGGAATGCCGGCCGGCAAAAGCTTGTGCGCAGGATGAGGCCCCACAGCCGGGTATTCCACTCCGTTAGCACGAAGAGTTGTTGGGCGCGGAGATCTGTGAATTCAAACAGACGCTTGATCTTTGGCCCACGAAGTAGGCGCAAGTTCCAGGCAGCAACTCCGAAATAACGTTCCCAGCGTCCGGCATACAAGACACCGGAGGCCACCATCCGATGATGCCGATCGAACCATTCCGCCGCAGGTTGCGAGAGATCGCTCCGCAACTCGGCGTAGACCGAGAGCCGGTTTACATTACTCGTGTGAAGCCCCAGAAACTGGACATAGCTGTCGTATTCAAGCCGTCGGATGGCCGCCATTTTCAGCTCGAGCAGGTGGTTCTGCACAGCATTCACGTCGAATGCATGGACGCATTTCGGATTGCCCAGGAGCATGTGGAAGACCCGATCACCGCCGCCAGTGATACACGCCACCTCATCGCCCGGACCAATCGCCAATGCCTGAAGTTCGGTCGTTCCATCTTCATTGCACGAGCTGTAATTGAGAGAGTCGAAGAACGCCATGGCTGGTTATGGGTAGTGTAATGCATTCCACGGTCGCGGTGGATAGCCGAGCTTCGGGAGTCGAGGGAATTTGAATCTTGTTGCCTGGCACCGATGTGGCCTCGATGCGCGTGAGGTTTGAACCACCAAGCACACGAAGAGAACGCGAAGAAGAAAGAAGGAGCGATTCTTCGAGTCGCTGAGGGGGCGCGGAGAAGCCAGGTATTCGTTGGGTAATCGCGAGGTTGATTCGCGGTTGCTTGAGGATTGTTCCTTTCGGGAAGGGGGCATCGCGATTGGCTAGGGAAACATTGGGTTTGTGGGAGTGACCTTGCGTGACGGAAGGAACCCGAATAAATGGATGTCTTTACGTCGTGGGTTTGGATAGGACGATTCAGTAGACCTTGGAAAGCTCCCCTGTATCTGGGTTGAGAACTTTGAGGACGACTTCCCCTTTGAATTTGCCTTTGAGAATCCCCCTCCACCCTTCAGTCTCACCCACGAAAAGCTTGCTCTCGAGTTGACCGGCATCAACAGTTCTTGCGGTCTTCCAGAAAATGGCCCATGGAAGTAGGGGATCCAAAGTCTCGCGGTGGGCCGAATCCATGCGAATGAGATAAGTGTGGCGTTCCTGTTTCCAAAGGTGATCGACTGGACTGTCAACTGGCGACTGGCAGGTACCGTGGTCAGTCCAGACGGTGACAGCGATAGTGCCTGGAGTAGGCTCTCCGGCAATGTCGATACGACAACCCTTATCGACGTGCAGGGAGGAGATCTCCTCACCACTTTGCGAAAAGGTATGAAGATAGGTCTCGCCACCTTGGCTCCATCCCATAATGATCGTATCGTTTGCTAGAAAATCAGCCGTTGGGAAGCCGCAAGGGTCGGATTCATCAAGAAGCGCGATCAGCATGCCGGTTTTGGCGTCGTGAAGGGCTGTTCTGACAGGAGTTGCGCCTCTGCAGCCGTAACGAAGGTTCTCAGTACTCTGTAAAAGAAGGCGATTCCCTGAGGGGCTCAACCGGCGAGATACCCAGGAGCGATACGACTCGAGTGTTCCGGTCGTGGTTTGAGTCTTCTCGGCAATATCGAATTCGACGATCCTGGCTCGGGGATTGACCGGCGACTCTGCCGTGTTCTTTAAACTGGCGCTGACGAGAGTTGGGGAGACAAAACGAAGAGAGGTAATCCACAGAACCTCGCCGCTTTCCCAGGAGAACGTCGCGACCACGTCTCCGCTTCCTGCATCGAATATGGCCAATCGGTCGTCTTCCGCTACAGCGATCCTAGTTCCGTGCTGAGAAACCGCGATGGCCGTTGGGAGGGTCTCGAGTTGGATGGGGAGCTTTCGTGGAATTGGACGGTCCAGAGTGAGGTCGGCATACATCAGCTGAATCCTGATGGCGTAACCGAAAAAATTGCCGTAGTGATGAGGTCCTAGGCTACGGGCAGAACCATCCATCGGATGCTCCCACACTGCTGTCGTGCCATCCTCCGAGAAGTGCATCCGACCGACTGAATCAAGATAGATGGTCGCTCCGGATGACGTATCTACAAGGGCGTTGCTTGAGTTCCCGAAGAGTGCCACCCAGTTACCTTCCCGAGTTGTATAACCCTCGGAGAGAAACGTGATGTGGCCGCGGCACCCTAGTGTGAGGGCGGCTACAACAAGGGTCGTAGCGAGTATTCGGTTGATGTTCATAGGATGGCGAACTCCTCAAATCATAAGAGTTCATCGATAGGAGCAAAAGCGATCGCGCCACTGAAGAGATCAAACTGGGGACGTTCCTCAGAGGGTATGAGTTCGCGCTGCAAGCGACGGGAAAAGCCTCCAATCAGGGTTCCGTTTCTGTTAATGCACCAGTCGTACACCTCGTCGTCGCGCAGGGCTAAATTCTGTCCAGCCCGATAGTTGACGAACTCCGGTGGCATTTCAAAGAGCTGTACAGTCAAGGAGTCGCTGCTCACATCTGTAAGGACAGCCCAGATGTAGGCAGACTCATCGCCGTCACGCACATGGATCTTGACGAGGTATCGACCATATTCGTAGGGGCTCCGAAAATGGCTCTTGAAACGACTCAGGGTGGAGCGAGCGTTTGCGACCGCTTCTAGTAACTTAGGATCATCACCGCGTAGGGCCATGAATAAGGGCTCGCTGCCGGTATGAAACTTGGTTGTGTTCTTGGCCGGGGCCTCATCGCTCAACTCTAGGTGCCAGCGACCAAAGGGATTGTTGAGAATGTCATCTTTGTCGTAGCCGAAGGCGCAAAGAGACATTGTCAAACGCGGATCGATGTGTGAGGTGGCGAACAAAGTTCCGTCAGACAACTCAGGTGACTCCAACAACTGGTACTGGTTGAACCCGTTCATTACGTATGGTGCTTCGTCGATCGGAACACCAGTAGTTACAGAAACATCGGGCAAACCAAACGTGTGCATACCGCAGGTGTAGTTGAATTCATCGCCTCCAACCATCGTGACGAAAGCGTCATAGAGCGAAAGGATGTTGGCTTGATCGGCGTAGTATCGCCACCGGTCCGCAGTATGTGCAACGCCCGTACTCTCTACCTTAATTGCGAAGCCACCGGCCTCAAGCATAAGAACACCCAACTCAAGGAATTTGCGAGCTGCGTCCAAACAATCCTTCGAAGGAGACGTTGGTGGGTCGCTACAAACCAAATACACGGTTTGTTTGTGCTCGGTGATTGTTTTAAGCTCCTCAGCTGAAAATCTCCCCTGTCCCGCGTATTCGAACGCTTGAGCTAGTCCCGAGTCATGCTCATATACCTCGAGCCCGATTGATGTGTTGGTCGACATGTCCATCATCAATCCCCCCATCGCCAGGAACCGAGGGGATTCCTCGGGAGGATTCGCGCCGACTACTGCACGAATAACATCATTTCGATCTTCCCAAGGGCCAGGAATGCCGATGACGAGTTCATGCACGATGATCTCCCTTTTGTAGATTCGATGTTTGGTTGCCACATAACACTTTGCCACACTCGACTGTGTAGAGGCACAGAGTGATGCGTGGAGTTTCATGCATACTCGGGTTTCCTCCGAAGAAGCTGAGCCTGAAGCCAAGGTCCGTCGAAGGGCAGGTTCTCCCATCGCGCTTCCCGTGCATTACCAGGCATGGTGTTTTGAGATCATTGGCCCTCTGGAAACTGATTGCACGAGTTCTCAAGAACATCACATCTGGTACGTGCCGCCGTAGGGTAGATTCTCCGAAGGGTTTTGACTCTGAGCCATCCAGCAGTCCGCGATTCGAAGAATCGCTCTATGTTCTTCTCTTTGTGTTGTCTTCGTGATCTTCGTGTGCTTGGTGGTTCAACAACTCACGCGCACTGCCGCTAACGAGCACTTTTCGCCAATTGCAATGTCGTCAGGGTTTCGCGGACCTGCCTTATAGCCGTCCTGCCGTTGACCCGGAAAGCCCGTTTGCCCGCAGCGCCGGGAGGCGCTGCATGGCGGAGGGAGTGGGATTCGAACCCACGGAGGCGTGAACCTCAGCGGTTTTCAAGACCGCCGCCTTCGACCACTCGGCCATCCCTCCGAGGCGCATACTTTACAGTGAACCCGGTCAAACGTACAATACCGATCCCGACCGCCGCAAGACCGACCACCTTGCGATTTGAGGCCGGGAACGATCGGAGAGGTGCTGGAGTGGTTGAACAGGGCTGCCTGCTAAGCAGTTGTCCGGGGTAACCTGGACCGCGGGTTCGAATCCCGCCCTCTCCGCCATCGACATCAGCGACCGATGACCGCCTCCTGGCGGTCTTTTTTGGAGATCCCGATGACACACCATGTCAGGACCCGGATTGCTCCGAGCCCGACCGGCGACCCCCATGTGGGAACGGCCTACGTCGCGCTCTTCAACTATGCGCTGGCTAAGCAGAACGGCGGCGAGTTCGTACTCCGCATTGAAGACACCGACAGAGTGCGAAGCCATCCCGCCAGTGAGCAGATGATCTTCGACGCCCTGCATTGGCTGGGGATCGAATGGGACGAAGGTCCGGACAAGGGCGGACCGCACGGTCCCTACCGCCAGAGCGAGCGCTCGCAGATCTACACTGAGCACGCACAGAAGCTGGTCGACTCAGGTGCCGCCTATCCGTGCTTCTGCACCAAGGAGCGTCTCGATGCATTGCGCGCGAAACAGCGCGAGGAGAAAGCGCAGCTCGGGTATGACGGCCACTGCAAGTCGCTGTCGCCAGACGAGGTGAAGCAGAAGATCGCGGCCGGTGAGCCGCACGTGATTCGGCTGGCAATGCCCGATGATGGTGAGTCGGTCGCGACGGACCTATTGCGCGGAGAGATTCGGATCGAGAATGCTCAGGTTGACGACCAGGTGCTGATGAAGTCCGACGGCTTTCCGACATATCACCTGGCAAATATCGTTGACGATCATCTGATGGGTATCACCCATGTGGTCCGGGCCGAGGAGTGGATTTCGTCCTTGCCCAAGCATGTGCGGCTCTATGAGGCATTCGGATGGGATCTGCCGGTCTTCTGCCATCTGCCGCTGTTACGAAACTCCGACAAGTCGAAGATCTCGAAGCGCAAGAATCCGGTGAGTCTGAACTACTTCCGCCAAGCCGGCTTTCTACCCGAGGCGCTGTTGAACTACCTGGCCCTGATGGGCTGGACGATGCCGGATGAGCGTGAGGAGTTCACGCTTGAGGAGTTTGTCGCCAACTTCAAGCTTGAAGACATCAGGCTCGGTGGTCCTGTTTTTGACCTCGAGAAACTGACCTGGTTGAACGGACGCTTGATGCGCACACTGGACGTGAAAGAGCTTCGTCAGCGGATCTGCGCAGAGTACCTCAACGATGAAGCACTCGACGATATACTGACGTTGGTTCAGGAGCGCATCGACACTTCGGCCGATTTCTTTGCCTACTCCCAGTTCTTCTTCACCGCGAATGTC
>JAAESQ010000028.1 GCA_024229275.1 bacterium
CCTCCACAACTCCCGGACGAAACTCTCGCTGAAGAGCCCTGCGGTCAGCGACCCGCTGCCGACCAGGAATCCTTTGTCTTCTTGAAACGTGAGGGAACCGATAGTGGCCCGAAATGGGGGAGCGCCCGGATCTGTCGGTCGGCGGGGACGGTGCCCGCGGAGCCCCCGAAGCGGTCCACCGTCCAGGAGAGATTACGAAGAGCCAAGCTGAACGGCTGGAGCTTCGGGTAACCAGACCTCGCACTCAGAGGGCGGAATCCGAATAGATCTCTGAAACGAGGACTGGCTGTTTTTTCATTCACACATGCTTGGCAGTTTTTTTCTCCTTGTGGCTCGTCTGGGGAATCTGTGGGTAACTTGGGCCCTCAGCGCTGGGGCTGAGTGAGGAAACGGTGGAACTTCCGGCAGGTGGAGTCGAAGGAGCGCTGCTCGTCTTCCCAGCCGTTGTGGATCAGCGGGCCGCCGTCCTGATGGATCACGTTGCGGATGAGCTCTTCCGCAGGAACCTTTCTCAGAGAAGGATCTTCGTTCACGTCACGGATGATCTCTCCGCCGAGCAGCCACATATTGTCGATATGGTTTTGGATGGTTCTGTTCGACAGGCCGGACTCGGTGAGGCGAAGGAGGAAGGGCATGAAGCATTCGACGAGTCTCCTCCCTACTGGAAGATCTCTTTCCTCGCCCATCCAACGCTCCGGCCACTCCTGAAGATCGCGGCAGTCGCGGCAGTATGGCAATAGCGCGGCGGGCGTTGATGGGGGAGAATCGGGATTCGCCTTCATCTTCGTATCGATCCCAGACAACTCATGCGCCTTCCCAGAATTCTGAACCAGTGCCATCCCATCCCGGGATTTGTCTATGGGCGAGCCAGTTTCGCCGAAGAGGAGCAAGCCATCCTGATCCCGGTCCGGCCACGGAAACGATCCACCGCCATTTGCTCGGGTTGTCATCAACCCACGCCCGGCTACGACCAGTCTCCCACGCCGCGGCGGTTTGAGTTCATCGGATTCTGGGGCTATCTGGTTTTTCTGGTCTATTGCATGCGGCGGGTCAACTGCAGGCAATGCGGCGTCGTGGTCGAAGAGGTACCGTGGGGCGCCGGCAAACACTCCTCGACCAAGGTCTACATGCATTTCCTGGGGCATTGGGCGCGCAAACTCTCCTGGAAAGAAACCGCCGCAGAGTTTCGCACCTCCTGGGACAAGGTGCATGATGCGGTGGCCTACCTGGTCGGCTGGGGGCTGGAGCATCGCGTTCTAGGAGCGATTCGCGCCATTGGCGTGGACGAGATTCAGTATGGCAAAGGGCACAAATATCTGACGTTGGTGTACCAGATTGACCTGGGCTGTACCCGGCTGCTCTGGATTGGGAAGGAACGGACCGTGAAAACCTTCCGAGAGTTCTTTGCCCTGATCGGCCCGGAGGTGTCGGCGCAGATCGAGTTTGTCTGCTCGGACATGTGGAAACCCTATCTGGGGGTGATTCGCGAAAAGTGCTCCCAGGCCCTCAACATCCTCGACCGCTTCCACATTGTCGCCAAGGTAAACAAGGCGCTCGACGACATCCGCGCTGCGGAAGCCAGACGAATGAAAGCCGACGGATACGAACCGGTTCTGACGAAGTCTCGCTGGTGCCTGCTGAAACGCCCCGCGAACCTCACCGCCAACCAGAAAGTGAAACTGAAAGATCTGGTGCGCTACAACCTCCAGAGCGTTCGCGCCTATCTCCTCAAAGAAGACTTCCAGCAACTCTGGAATTACGAGTCCACCGCATGGGCCGCCAAGTTCCTCGACCAATGGTGTCGCCAAGTGATGCGCTCCCGGATCGAACCGATGAAGAAAGTCGCCCGAACATTACGCGCCCACCGCGATCTGATCCTCAACTATTTTCGCGCCCGGAAAGAGTTCTCCAGCGGTATCATCGAGGGCCTGAACAACAAAGCAAAAGTCACTATGAGAAAATCCTACGGGTTCCGAACCTTCCGAGTCACCGAACTTGCCCTATATCATTCACTTGGCAAGCTGCCTGAACCGGAACTTACCCACAGATTCTTTTGACGAATCAAAAAAGGAGCGCTCCGAAGAGGTAGGCGTATTCGTAGCTGGTGAAGAAGGTCATGCGCTCTGCGTCTCAGCTGCGGCTGGCAATGCGGAGAGGAGCCCACGTTGCCTGCCGACCGTCAATCAGTATACTCCGGGGCAAGTCCCTCGGGTAGTCGATCGAACTTGTGCACAAGGTACGACC
>JAAESQ010000029.1 GCA_024229275.1 bacterium
CCCTACCAGTCGACAATCACGCCAACCATCGCGCTGCGTGTCGCTGCCGGAATCCAGACTGGATCCGGCCATGCAAAGCCGAATGTGGTATAGAGCTCGTCGAACAGGTTGTTGACTCTAGCGTCGAGCAGGATCCGCTTGGCTCCCACCAGATTCGCTATTCCTACACCTAGATCAACTCTGGCGGAGAGGTCGACGGTTGTGAAGGCTTCGTTTGTCTTGCTTACATAGCCTGGTTCCGCCACGACCTCTGGGGCTTTCCGGTTGTCCTCAGTGTTGTCGAGGTAAAACTCCGACACGTGACGAATCACCATCGTCAGATCTACGGGCCCAAATCCACCGTTGATCTGCAAAGTGCCGAGGATTTCCGGTGTTGCGGCAACGGTGTTGCTTGAATGGTCGAGAATCGACCCATCCCACCCGTATTCACTGAACTTCGTGAATTTCGCATTGTTGTAGGCGAGGCCGAGAGTGCCGCCCCAGCGCGGAACTGGGTACCACGCAAGCTCGAATTCAACTCCTTTTTGGTCAACAACTGCGCCATTCGCTGTGGCTGGGTTTCCGTTGTTGTCGAGGCCGCCGGCGAAGACGATGGCGTTCGCAAAGTCGAGCCAATAGAAGTTGAGTTGTGCGGATCCGGTCGGCCATACATGCACGGCACCGAGCTCATAGTCTACGAGGTCCTCGGGTTCGAGATCGTTCGGGTCGCCGAACCAGAAATCTTGAGGATCGTAGATGTCGCGGAATGCGGGCTCACGGCCACCGCGAGAGACGTTTGCGAATAGCGACCAGTCGCGAGCTGGACGATAGGTTACGCCCAGCCTTGGGAGGAGATATTGGTAGCGTTCAGTGAGTTCCACCCCTTTGCGCTGATCCCTGTCCATTTCGTAACGGTGAGAGGTCCAGGTCAGGCCGGCCATGGCACTCCATTTGTCATTAAAGGTCCATGTCTCCTGCACGAAAGGTTGGATGGTCTGCTTTCTGAGACGGTAGTCGTAGTAGCGTTGGTTTGGCGGCAAGTCTGGAGGGTAGTACTGAGCCCAGGTGGTCTCACCCCAGTGGGTGCCGCTATGCAGTCGTAATGCAACGCCTGTTTGCAGTTGGCCGCGGCCTGCGCCATGCTGCCACTCCAGGTAGGGAATCCACCCACCATCCCACTCGTCGACGTGGCGCCTGCGAACGAGGTCGGTTTCGTAAATGAGCTCACCACCTGGGCCTGGAAACGGCTCCATGCCGTATTCGGGGAGATACCGATCAGTCTTGTACTGTTCGAAAAATCCATCGCCTTCAAAGTAAAAGAAGGAGTTTTGCAGCACGAGATCGTCTCTCAACTGTAGGCTGTTGTGGAGTTGGAAGTGAGGTTGGAAGAAATGGTCGACTTCGTTGGGATACGTGAGCGGATTGTGGCGGCGATCTCGACGTTTGTCGCCGGTGACCTCACCGTCGAGGTACTCCTTCGAGATCCCATCGTAGGCAAGGTGGCTGTCCTCAGGGCCGCCGAACATGACGAACCGAGTCGTGGACCGGTCGCCGTAGTGTTCGATAGAACCGAAGTAGTTCCACGACTCGGTCCAGCTCTGGTCTCGATATCCGTCGGTCTGCATGCGTGAGTAGCGGAAAGTCGCGGCCCATTTGTCGTCGATCAATCCGGTGTCATATTCGAGCGACAAACGGCTGGTGTTCCATGCTCCCTGGGTCGTCGCGAGACGTAGGCGACGCTCAGTCATCGGCGTCCGCGTCTTGAGGTCGACCGAGCCACCAAGTGCGCTGTGGCCGTAGAGGTTGGTGCCGACGCCACGCTGAACCTGAATGTCGCCTGTTGTCGAGAGAAAGTCTGCGAGGTCGATGAAGAAGACGCTGTGTGAATGGGCGTCGTTGAGCGGAACGCCGTTGAGGCTGACCGCAGTGCGCCGCATGTCAAAACCTCGCAGGAAGAAATACGAATAGCCAATGTCGTTACCCGCGTCGCTGTAAGCGTAAAAACCCGGAACCTTGGATAGGAACACGGGCACGTCTTGTCCCCAGTATCCGCGTTCGATCTCCTCTCGACCAATATTGGAAACCGTTACCGGAGTCTCTCCTACGAGGGCACGGTTGCCGATGATCTCGATCTCGCCATGAAAAGCTCCGGACCGTTCGAGGCGAATGCGAACTGCCTGCTCAGGATCACTGATCTCGAGACCAATTGACGCGTATCCGGCAGCGTCGATGCTCAGCAGAAACGGTGCGGACGTGCCCTCCGGGAGAACCAGAACAAATCGTCCGTCCTGGCGGGTTCTTACGCTGAAATCCCGGTCGTCAGTTCGAATAGAAACCGATGCGCTGTCGATCGGTGCGCCGTCGGGGCTGATCACCGAGCCAGTGATTTCGGTTGCTTCGGCAGGTAGACCTCCACACAGGAGTCCAACCACAAGCAGCAAAAGTGTAAGGGTGTGTCGCACAGAATCCTCCAATGACTCAAGCATGCCGAGCAGGTGGAGGGATGAGATTCGTTTTCTGGAGAAAGCCGTTGTGTGACATTGCGACGCTCCCAGTTCCCTCCGCCGGCATAATCCGGATCAGGTTCAAGGGGTATGGTCTCAGCCCGTTTGGGGTCAGGTCACAACCTGCCCCGGGCACCCCCATGGAAACGCACCTCAGTAAATGAGGCGCACTTGGTAAAGATCATGTCCATATGGACTCGCGGAGTATGGGTTGTGGGGGGGGTGGGTGTCAAGGGTGGGGATAGACGGCTATGCGGGACGGACGGTTATGCGGGTCTACGGGGCGAACGGGTCCACGGCTATACGGCAGGTGCAGGGTTGTTGGTTGTTCGTGAGTAGAGGTCAGTGAGTTTTCTCCTTTGAAGCGCCATATTCGATGACGATGACGATGACGATGACGATGACGATGACGATGACGATTGCGATTGCTCTGTTTGTGCGCTCATTCGAAGCCAGCGTCACGCGGGGCGATCAAGTCCCCATCGCCATCCCAATCCCTATCGCCATCGAATAGCCGGTCGCCCGAGAGATCGATAGCGATGGCGGTCGGGAAGGGTACTCCTTCTTTGTGACTGTTCGCTTCGAAGGAGGTCGTAGGGTAATGCACTCGCAAAGGCCATCGTCATCCTCATCGTCATCGTATGGGAATGGCCCGTGAGAACACGATGACGATGACGATAGCGATGACGATGAGGACTGGTTCCGCGTAACTCGATTGTCCTAGAGATGGGGATGTGAGGGTTCTTCATTGACCAGATGCTGCCGGCTTCGAATGAGCGCACAAACAGAGCAATCGCAATCGTCATCGCAATCGCCATCGAATATGGCACTTCAATAGTGACAATTCGCACACCTTTGCTCGCGAAGAACTAACAACCCTATACCTGCCGCACCTTTCGTTGCCCCGTCTTTCCGTATAGCCGTTCAACTGTTGCGCCATGAAATTACAGAAGAGTCCCTGCCACTGCTGCCGAGTTTACGCGTGCCCAGTTTTCATCTTTCCGCTTTCATCATTCATCATTTTGTCCCCTACCTTCCCGGCCTAAACACCAACGCTCCTAGCGTTCTGATTAACACCATTGCGTACATCGCAGGGCCGTGATGGCGAATCGCAAAGAGGTCGTACTCGATCTTTGCGATGTGTTCTTCATCGTTTGCACAGTAGGGCAAGTTCACTTGTGCCCAGCCGGTCAGGCCCGGTCTGACCGAGTAGCGAAATGCAAAGAACGGGATTCTTTGCTCGAACTCGTCGGCAATGTCCGGCCGTTCGGGCCGTGGTCCAACGAGGCTCATGTCTCCACGAATCACGTTGATGAGCTGAGGCAACTCGTCGATGCGCCATCGGCGCAGCCATCGGCCAACCCAGAACACCCTCGCATCGCCCGATTCGGCGAACTGAGCAGACTCCGAGGCACGATGCTGCTTCATCGTTCGTAATTTATAGAGAGTGAATGTTTTGCGATTCTTTCCGAGGCGTTCTTGACGATAGAGTATTGGGATGCCGTTGTTGAGCAGAATGGCGAGGCTTGCGAGGCCGAGAATCGGCGCGGATAGGATCAGCAAGAGGAGCGCGGCCGTACAGTCGAGCAAACGCTGAAGAGTGTGAAACGGGCTGGTGGCCAGTGACGCAAAATCGCCGGTCGCGATAAACCAGGCTGAGTCCACCTGTCGGACAGGGATTCTCCCGGTGAGGGCCGCATAGGCGCCGGCAGCGTCGAGCACGGGTGTGCCGCGGAAGTTCAGAGCTGCGAGTTTGTCTATTGATGAATCGCGGTCAAGCTGGGCCACGATGACAAGGTTTGCATCTTCGAGCGATGACGCCGATGTCCCTGGCGCCGCGTCTCCGAGTGGGTCACGAATGTGACGAAGAATCTTGAATGGCGGTAGCGGTCGATCGTTTATCTCGGAGATGAGGTTCTCGACGATCGGTCCATCGCCAACGATGACGGCGTTGAGTAGGGGAGGTCGTGAGGCAACACGGAGCCAGATGAGCCGGATAAGCCCCATCATGGGAATCGCCATCAGCACAGTGAGCGCGAGCAGCCCGCGCCCGAATCGCCACGGTGGCACGAGGTAGACACCGATCGCGAGCCCGACGGGGAGAACCATCGCCGCTGCGGCCAGTCGAACGAACAGGCGATCGCGTGTTCGCCACTGTTCAGGTCGGTAGAGATCAAACGTTGTTGCTACTGCCAGATGAGCGGCAAGTGCATACAGGACGAACGCAGGATGCAGGAGGAGCTCTTCAAGGGCATTGGTGAGGTAACTGGGAGGGAAGCGAATCCACGCCGCCGCGACGGCGCTCAGAATCAATATCAACGAATCTGTCAGCGCGAAACCGACAGCCAACTTCAGTCTGTTCGAGGCGATCGCCTGCATAGAGCCATTGTCGGTATTCAGCAGATTGTGTCAACTGATTGTCGTGCTTGAAATGCGTGCGATTTTGAGCTTGTCACTTTCATTCACAAGCTCTATACTCCGTTAGTGGTTTTTCGTCTTTCGCTCTGTGAAGAGGTTCACAAAGTAAATAGGGTACTGAAGAGAAGCAATTCTCGTGGGAGCCGTGTACGTTTTGAGCCGGGAAGGTTCGATACTCGCGGTTGCGGCTTTTGCGTCTTGTGAGTTTCTGCTTCGGTCCCTTTAGGAACAAGAACAAGGAGGACTGGCAACATGGAAGGTCTTAAGAAAACACTCAAGCAGAAGATCGATGAGCATCGCCCGCGGACGGTTCGACTGCTCAAAGAGCACGCCGATGTCAAACTCTGCGACGTCACAATCGGTCAGGCAATCGGCGGTGCACGCGGTGTTCGGTGCCTGGTCACTGACGTGTCCTATCTCGATCCCTTCGAGGGCATCCGCTTCCGCGGCAGGACGATTCCAGAGACCTTCGAAGCCCTGCCCAAAGACGCTGGTAATGAGTATCCCTCTGTTGAGAGCTTCTTCTACTACTTGATGACGAGCGAAATCCCAACCCAAGAGCAGACGGATGAGGTGATCGAGGGCTTCAAGGCCAAACGCCAGCTTCCGCAGTATGTGATCGACGTTCTTCGTGCCGCGCCGACCGACACGCACCCAATGACCCTCTTCTCGCAGGGCATCCTTGCCATGCAGCGCGAATCCGTTTTCGTCAAGCGTTACAACGAGGGCATGACCAAATTTGACTACTGGGAGCCGATGTTCGAGGACGTCTGCAACCTGATGCCCAAACTGCCGACGCTTGCTGCCTATATCTACCGCATGAAGTACAAGGCCGACATCCATATTCCTGAGGACCCCGCACTCGACCTTGGTGGCAACTTTGCGCACATGATGGGCATCGATGCGCCGTACGACGACGTTGCGCGCATGTACTTCATCCTGCACTCCGACCACGAATCGGGCAATGCCTCAGCGCACACGACCCACCTCGTGGCATCGACTCTTTCGGATTCGTACTATGCGCTTTCCGCCGGTATCAATGCCCTGGCGGGCCCGCTGCACGGCTTGGCCAACCAGGAAGTGCTCAGCTGGACCATGAAGTTCATGGATTCCCTCGGTGGCGCAGAGCCCACAGAGGAAGTGATCAAGAAGGCCCTTTGGGACACCCTCAACAGCGGCCAGGTCATTCCGGGCTACGGTCACGCGGTTCTGCGCAAGACCGACCCGCGCTACGAGTCGCAGCGTGAGTTCTGCCTGAAGAACCTGCCGGACTATCCCCTCTTCAAGGTCATCAGCCAGATCTACAACGTTGCTCCTGGCGTGCTGACGGAGCAGGGCAAGGCGAAGAACCCCTGGCCGAACGTGGACGCACAGTCCGGCGTCATCCAGTGGTACTACGGTCTCACCGATTGGGACTTCTACACCGTTCTGTTCGGCGTAGGTCGCGCGCTTGGCGTGCTCACCAACATCGTTTGGGACCGCGCACTCGGTTATCCGCTCGAGCGTCCGAAGTCGCTCACGACAGCGATGCTCGAAGAAGCCGCTGGCATCAAAGAGTAATCAGTTCTCAATTCGCGAACCAAAGGGGCGCCATTCGGCGCCCCTTTTCTTGTTTTAGGACGGCTTGGTCGCGTGATATGAATGACGCACCTACACTTATCAGATTGGGTCTAAGGGGCTTCAGCGCCCGCGACCTCATTGGGTACCATCATTGGCGCTCCTCGTCGTCTTTGTTCTCGGTGGCCTGCTGTAGTCGATCGACCTCCTCCTTAGGAGGCCGCAGGGCAGAGGCTATGTACATCGCTCAATCACGATTCATCTCGCCGGCCTATGCCCTGCAGGCTCCTACTCGTCTTTCGTCGCCTCTGCAAGCTCGAGGTATTTCTTCGCGACGTCTTCCGGGTCTCGTATACCAAGACTGCGGGCGAGCTGAATGACGAATCCGCGTACGAAAACTCGTTCCGGCAGCGCGGTGAAGCGCTCATCCTCGAGGATGTCGATGATGCTCGATCGAATCTTCGTCTCCATTGAAATGTCTTCGAGAGTAAGACCCTTGGCGAGTCGAACCTCCCGCAGAAAAGCGCCGGGGTGGCGAAGGGCTTCGATGGTCGCCTCGATCTTAGGGACATCGCCGGCCGAAGGGCCCGTGTGAAGGGAATTCGGGGTCGCTGTGGGCAACTGATGTCGAGGCTCGTCGTAAGCGAGAATCCTTTGGTAGGCAGCGTCGAGGTGCTGAAGACGCTCACAACGCTCTGTGTCATCTATGAGACCGTAGATGGCGAGCGAGTCGGGGGAATACAAAGCGTGGCGGTGGCGGTAGGCTCGCTGGACTTCCGCCCGTGAGGCGCCGGGTTCAAGCCCCAGTGTGTGCCAGTCAGCCGTTGCTGGCCTATCGTCGTGCGGCTTGATCGACATTCTTCCTCACTTTGCTGTCGAGCGCCCCGGCAATCCTGCGGATAGATACGCTGAATGGACACGTCGGAAAGCGGAGGATGGCAGGACAGTGCTCGGCGATGGATCGAGGAACAAATGGGTCGTGTTCGGTCGAGCCGATCGAGCTCACGGCTACCCCTAAAATTTCCTGACAGCCGGTTGCGAGTTGAGGTCCGAGGATCCGCTGGTCTTCCTTTTCAACTCGGTTGACGACAATCGCAAAAGACAACGAGTGGAGGGTCTGGTGGAGGATGGCTGCGATCTCGGGGTCGATCTGATCAATCGTCTCAATGAGACGTCGTGGATCTTTGAGCGTCCTTCGTTGGTCGATTCCATCCAACCAGTTGAAGATAGATCGCACCCGTGGGCGAGGCTCCGAAAAACGGAGCTTTCGTATGAGGGCTGATCGAAGAAACTGATGAGCGTTCTCGATCGATGTTGGTTCCGGTACTGTTACGACTATTCCCGTCTGACACGAGAGGAAAAGATCGAGCACATTTGCGCTTGAACCGGCACCGACGTCTACGATGATGTGGTCGGCCCGGAGAGTACACAGATGTCGAAGTAGGCGCATCTTCTGCGCAAATTTCGGGTTCGCAATGTCCATGTCGGGATCCGCGCCGCTGATCAGAGCTAGTCCGGGCGTAGCAGTTGGGACAAGGAGTTGACTGAGGGCCTTGACCTTCCCGACCAAGAAGTCGGACAGTGTGTTTCCGGCCCACGGTACACCGAGAAGAGTGTGGAGGTTCGCTCCGCCCAGATCGGCATCGATGAGGACCACTTGCCTGCCGCCCTCTGCAAGAGCGACTGCCAGATTGGTCGCGATGACCGACTTGCCGACCCCGCCCTTTCCCCCGCCTACTGACCAAATCTGAGGGCCTTTCGCTGGTTGCTCCGGAGGCCGGGAACGGTCCGATGACTGAGACGCACTTTCACCCATCGAGGAGGATAGAGACGAGTCGGGGAGTTGGATGCTGATGTCGGTATCGTTCACGAATTGAATGACCTTCGAAGGGCCATTCTAGCATTTGAGAGAAGTCATTACCTATGTCGAATCTGTTTCCTCACCCATTGCACAACACTATTTATAGGGCTCCACGGCTATGCGGGACAACGGGACGAACGGTATGCGCCAGAATGCCTGTGCAGGGACTGAAGGGCAGAACAGGGGGCGAAACGGATTGGTTTGAATAGGGCACGTTCGGATCTGAACCACGAAGAACACAAAGGACGCCAAGACAACACAAAGGGAATAAGGGCGGTTCCTTGAATCGCTATAAAGTCAATTCTCAGTAAACCCGCAGTCTTGAATGGAGAACTCCATCGTCTTCAACGGCTCGAAGAGCCGCCTACTGAATTCTTCCTCATGTCTTCTTTGTGTCCTTTGTGAGCTTGGTGGTTCATAACCTCACGCGCGCTTCAACGCCGACGCACGATATTTCGATGGCGATAGGGATGGGGCTGGCGATGGGGATATGAGGGACCTTCATCGACCAGAAACTGATGGCTTCGAATGAGCGCGCATACACAGCGATCGCGACCGGCATCGCCATCGTCATCGCAATCGTCATCGAATATGGCATTTCAATAGTGACAATTCGCACATCTATGCTCGCGAAGAGCCAACAACCCTGTACCTGCCGCACCTGCCGCACCTGCCGCACCTGCCGTTGCCCCGTTGCTCCGCATAGCCAGTAGTCAAACAACCAGGTAAAGAAAAGCAGGGCGCGATTGCTCGCGCCCTGCTCTACATTTCGACTTATTTGAGCTTCCTACAGCTCTTTCACCGCAGCGACGAGTTCGAGGATCGCCTTCTTGCCGTCGTTGAAGAACATCAAGCAGTTGTCCATCGCAAACAGGGGATTGGGGATCCCGGCAAACCCTGGGCTGAGACTCCGCTTGATGACGATCACAGTGCGGCACTTGTCGACATCGATGATCGGCATTCCGGCGATCGGGCTCTGCGGGTCAGTTCGAGCGACCGGATTGACCACATCGTTCGCACCGACCACGATGGCGACGTCGACGGTCTCCAGTGTCGGATTGACCTCGTCCATCTCTTTGAGAGCCTCGTACGGCACGTCAGCCTCGGCGAGGAGCACGTTCATGTGTCCCGGCATGCGGCCGGCGACAGGATGAATGGCGTATTCAACCTCGGCACCCATCGCCTCAAGCTGGTTGGCAAAATCGCGCACTGCATGCTGAGCTTGCGCAACGGCCATGCCGTAGCCTGGGATGATCATCACCCGCTGCGCGTTCTCCAGCAGCATGGCGATCTCGTCAGCCGAGGTTGACTTCACGGTGCGGTACACATCGTCAGCGTCGGGGGTGTCGGCTGTGGGGCCGAGTTTTGCGAACAAGACGTTCGCAAGCGACCGATTCATCGCCTTGCACATGATGCTTGTGAGGATCAGACCCGATGCACCAACCAGCGAGCCGGCGATGATCAACACGTTGTTGTTGATCACGAAGCCGGTGGCGGCTGCCGCGAGACCTGAGTAGGAGTTCAGCAGTGCAATGACGACAGGCATATCCGCGCCGCCAATCGACATCGTGAGAACCACGCCAAGCACGCCGCCAACGCCGACGAGTACCCAATAGAGCATGGCGTTCTGCGGATTCATGATGACAAACACACCGACCGCGATAGAAGCGACAAAGGAGAGAACTTTGAGGGCATTCATGCCTGGGAAGCGGTCCTTCTTGAGCAGAAGCAAGCCGCCTATGATCACACCAGAGGCCATGAACATGATCGTAAGAGCAGAAACGCCCTGGCTCAGACCGTACGCAATCGCGCTTCCTGCCACGACAAAAGAGAAACCGTACTTGATGATCTTCTGCCAGGTGTAGAGCTTCCATTTGACGCACAGGAACTCGGCAAGCTTGCCGAATGCGACGTAGCTACCGAAGAAAGTGACCGATCCAATGATGCCGGACAGTACCGTCGCGACCTTCATCTGCATGGTGCCTTCGATCGTGCCGGCGGCAACAGCGGAGAAGGTGGCGATGAGTGCCGAACCGGCAACGAGCACCGAGGCGCCGCCTCCGAAGCCGTTGAACAGACCGACCAACTCGGGCATCGAGGTCATTTTGACCTTAAGAGCAGCAACGGTTCCAATCACCGATCCGATGGCAATGCCGAGAATGATGTATGTCCAGTCCCACTTGCCGCTGACCAGAGTTGCGACGATGGCCAGCAACATGGCCAGGAAACCAAGGGCGTTGCCGCGCACCGCGGTGCGGGGATGCGCCAGCATCTTGAGGTCATAGATAAACAGGACCGCAGCGACCAGGTAGACGATGTTGACAATGTTTTGCATATCCATTGGTTATCCTCCGCCTACTTCTTCTGGAACATCTTGAGCATGCGGTGGGTGACCAAGAATCCGCCCGCGACGTTAATGGAGGCGAGGATCACGGCGACAAAAGCCATGATCTTTGCAAGAGAGTTGAACGTCGGGTCACTCTCGAGGACGCCGGCAAGGATGAGTGCACCAATAATCGTGATTCCTGAGATGGCGTTTGAGCCCGACATCAGGGGTGTGTGCAGTGTCGGCGGCACTTTGGTAATGATTTCGAAACCGACGAAGATCGCCAGTACGAAGATTGTCAACAGCGTGATGAGTTCAGCCATCAGGACTCACTCCCTTCGGCGGCGCCCGATGCTTCGAGCACCATGGGATGGACCACTTTGCCCTCGTAAGTGACCAGGGTGCCGGCGGTGATTTCGTCTTCGAGGTCGAGCTTGAGCTCACCCTCATCAAGAAGATGCTGTAGAAACGTCAGTACGTTCTTGGCATACATCTGGCTGGCGTGGTAGGGGACCGCGGCCGGGATGTTCATCGGGCCGATGATCTTGACGTTCTTGTGCTCGACGGTCTCGCCGGGCTTGGTGAGCTCGCAGTTGCCTCCGCGCTCCGCGGCCAAATCGACGATGACCGAGCCGGGTCGCATCCCGTCGACCATCTCCGTGGTGACGAGAGTCGGCGCCTTCTTGCCGGGAATGGCGGCGGTGGTGATGACGACGTCGCTTTCGGCGACGACTTTCAGCATCATTTCGCGCTGCTTCGCATAGAAGTCTTCGCCAAGTTCCTTGGCGTAGCCACCAGCGTCCTCAGCCTCACCGGTGTCGAGTTCGAACTCGACGAACTTGCCGCCGAGGCTCTCAACCTGCTCCTTGACCACGGGTCGCACGTCGTAGGCGTGGACCACGGCGCCGAGCTTCTTCGCTGAGGCGATTGCCTGCAACCCGGCAACTCCTGCGCCAACGACGAACACCTTCGCCGGAGTGACGGTTCCGGCAGCCGTCATCATCATCGGGAACATCTTGGGCAACGCATTGGCGCCGAGCAGAACAGCCTTGTAGCCTGCGATGGTGGCCATCGAGGACAGAATGTCCATGCTCTGTGCGCGAGTGATGCGTGGCATGAGCTCCAGCGAGAACAGTTGCACGCCACGCTCTGCCATCTCCTTATTCGCATCGTGGGCAAGCAGAGGATCACACGCGGCGATCACGCTCTGGCCGCTCCGCATGCGCTCGTTGTCGGCCTTGCCTTCATCGGGATTTGCACCCAACGCGCGAACCTGCAAGATCACGTCTGCCTTGGCGAAGACATCATCTCTGCTCGCGGTGGTAGCACCCTTGTCTATGTATTCGGCATCCAGAAAACCAGCCTGGCTGCCAGCGTTTTGTTCGACGATAACCTCAACTCCCGCCTTCTTCAGCGGACCGATCGAGGCCGGGATTAACGCAACTCTCGCCTCTCCCGGGAACGTTTCTTTCGGGACTCCGACAATCATCGGTTTCGGCTCCTTCCTCCAGCTCCTCATTGACGACCCGCGTGAGGTCGAGGCCGAATTCTAGCAGGTCATCCACAAGGGCTCCTCTCGTGAGTGGTTGTGGCGTATCTTGGAACGGGTAGAGGCTCTCAGAATTCGGTATAACGGTGCCTGATTTGCTCGGATTCAGGGAGTGCTGGTGGGGTGTACTGGCAGGACGATCTCGAACTCCGCGCCTCCATCGGGCCTGTTACGAACATCAACCGTGCCGCCATGCGCCTCTACGATGGCCTTCGCGAGGGCAAGGCCGAGGCCGAGATGGCTGGTCTTTGAGGTTGAACTCGGTCGATACGAGAAGAACCTGGAGAAGATGCGATCCTGATGCTCCACAGGAATTCCGGGTCCTCTGTCTCCAATGCGTGTCGTGATCCAGTCGTCGTCACATTCCATGGTGACTGTGATTCTGTCGTCGTTCGGAGAGAAGCTGACCGCGTTGTCGAGGATGTTCTCGAAAACCTGAGTGAGGTGATCAGCAGAGGCGAGGATGACAAGCGGTTGTCTTGCTATAGCGAGGTCGATCGTTGGACCGTCATCACGGAGTCGCATTCTGAACCCGTCGATGATGGCAGATATCAGTTCGTCGAGGGCGAACTCCCGACGCTCTTCCTCCTCCAAGCCAGCGTCAATGCGGGACAGCTCACGGGCACCGCTGAGCAGTCGTTCCATCCGCGCAAGCTCGCGTTGGATGATGGATGAAAACCGGTCGCGGAGCTGTGGGTCCTCTACTTCATCAAGCATTTCCGCGGCAGTACGAATTGAAGCCAGAGGATTCTTGAACTCGTGCGCGACATCGGCCGCGAATGACTCGGTCGCTGAGATATGGCCCTCCAGCCGTCGTGTCAGTTCGGCGAGCGCGCGTTCAAGATCCCCAATTTCGTCCAGACGTCGACTGGGGGCGAACCTGCCTCGCAGTCTTCCAGTTCGATCCAGGATGGCTTCCGCTCTGTTTTGTAATCGGTTGAGAGGGTTCACGATGGTTGTTGCGGTCAGCAGACTCAACACCACTGCTACGATCAGACTGACCAAGAACACTCGAAACACACGCAACCTTACGGCATCCAGAGTCTGCATGATGCGGTCTGTAGATTGGGAGACGAGCACCGCTGCTCCGACTTCGCCTTCGATGCGTACGGGGATCGCACTGTAAAGCGTTACCGCCGGCTCGGCACCGGACCCGATTCTCGTCGCCGAACCGTAGGATCCCTCAAGAGCTTTGCGAATCTCAGTCCCCACCAGCTTGCCGGCGGTGTCGTAGCGGTCGGCTACGATGCCCGGAGTCTGCTCCGGGCTGCCGCGGAAAAGACGGAAGGGTAGGGAACCGAGCCGATAGAGGAAAGAGTCCCGGTCGCTATCAGCATCCGCCGATTGTTCTGAAGAGTCCCCTTCTCTGCGTGGTCCGAGTCGGGCCGAGTCGGCGAGTAGCGTCCCTTCGTGATTCACCACACGAAGGCGTGCCTGCTGACGTTGACCAAGCTGCACCAGAAGGGCACGTATTGCGGTGGAGTCGATGCCGGTCGAGGATTCGATCGCAGCAGCGAGGA
Organism: bacterium; assembly: GCA_024229275.1. GTDB lineage: Bacteria > Acidobacteriota > Thermoanaerobaculia > Thermoanaerobaculales > Sulfomarinibacteraceae > JAAESQ01. Next base: position 13,715 of record JAAESQ010000029.1, read on the forward strand.
GTCGTCCCTCCTGAACCATGGTTCGTTCCTGTGCGACAAGAAGGTGTTCCTCATAGGTTCCGAGGAAGAGCATTCCACTCACAGGAAGAAAGACAAGCAGGACGTTGAAGGCGAGAAGCCGCACAGAGATCCGCGACAACCCGCGGAAAAGCCCGGAACCTTCTGCTGATTTACCCATTGCTGGTGTTTCCTGCTTGAATCCGCTCCAGTGGACTCACTCAGTGGCCTCCTCGGTGTAGCGATATCCCAGACCGTAGACGGTTTCAATCTCGTCGAAGCTCGGGTCTATGGTCAATAACTTCTTGCGCAGACGTTTAATATGGCTGTCAATCGTCCGATCAGAGACGAAGCTGTCGTGCGGGTAGCCTTCCTCCATGAGCTGCTGGCGAGTTTTGACGTGGCCTGGATGGCGAGCCAGGGCGAGCAGCATGAGGAACTCGGTCACTGTGAGTGGAATCTGGACGCCGTCCCAACGTGCGATGTATCGCTGCAGGTCGAGTTCCAGCTTTCCACGCTCAAGACTGTTGTCGGCGACCTGCTCGCCATCCAATTGGTTGAACGAGAGGCGACGAAAGAGAACCCTCACTCTGGCGACTAGCTCTCTCATAGAGAATGGTTTGCAGAGATAGTCGTCAGCACCGAGTTCAAGACCGAGAACACGGTCGAACTCCTCATCCCGAGAAGTCAGAAAGATTATCGGAATTGACTGTGATTTGGCGCGGAGTCGGCGGCAGACCTCGAGCCCGTCCATGCGCGGCATGATGATGTCGAGGACGACAACATCGGGAAACTCCTGTTCAAAGGCTTCCCATGCATCGGACCCGTCCGCGTAGCAGTGGACTGTATAACCCTCACGTCGTAACGCGAATCCGACAGTCTCTCTGATGTTTTCTTCATCATCAACGACGGCAACAACGCTGGTCTTGGTGGGGCTCATGATCGAACTGTAGCCAAGTCGGCATTCTCACGCAATCGGTAACGCTTAGATGCCGCTACCATGCCGCAACTGGCCTCAAGGTTTTTCATATTGCCTTCAGTTTGCCACATTTCGGATATTGCTCTTCCTCGTTGGAGTTGTTCAATAGAAAAGAAGGCGGAGCTAAGCATGATGTTGCGAAACGCAGAAACACTGAGATCGGAGTTGGGACACCTAGGTGCCTGTGACTTCCATTCGTCAATGACGCTGTGTTGTATCCACGCGAGTCCGTCGCTGAATCATGGCATGACAACGCCGCTCCAATCATCGTCATCCCGAGTGAAGTCGAGGGATCTCCCGCAGACTCAAGTAGGTCGACGGTTGTTGAAGGCATCAGTTCGCTCGGTATCAACGGGAGATGTTTCGACTCCGCTTCGCTCCGCTCAACATGACAGTCTTGAAGGATTGCCTCTTTCCGAGGTCCATGCGTCCGCTGCTCTTGGCGAAATCGCCCGATTCGATTATCATCCGTGCTCCAGGGCAAGTTCTCAGCTCGAGCACGCTGCACACCTTGAAGGAGTCGACCGTGAGTGAGGTAAAGTCTCAGGGTTCGCGATTCAGTGACCTGCTGCTTCCCGCCGCCGTATGTTTGGTATTCATTGCCGTTCTCTTTGCTGGCGCTCTCTTGGGCTAGTCAGCGCAAACCCCCCATCAATTGGTCCGCACTCACGATGCGATACCGGCATCCGGCCTCGCATAGCTACGCCGTCACAGGATGCCGTGACAGGCCCATCATCAGGATTCTCAACTCGCTTAGAACTTGATTGCGTATTCGCCATCTCGCATCAGAGCCAAAGTGCTTCCATCATTCATCTTGAGGTCGATGCTTGTGACGTTGACGTCGGGTTGGATCTCTTTGACGTAGACGCGATCGATGTGGATTACCGCGTCAGGTGAAGAGAAGTCACTTGGTCCCACTTGACCGCCGAAGTGTTCGCTGCGACCGAATGCGATGTGAAGCCCGAGCTTCTCGTCGAGTAGGACTTCTCCGATCGGCGTGATCCCGAAATCGGCAAGAACACCGAGGCCGAGTTCTGAGAGGTTGCCGTATGCCGGCTCCTTCTTGAGTCGTGCGGATTCGATGTCCGAGGTTTCGCCACTGCTGAGAACGCGCACTGCTTTGTTTTCGACTATTTCGTAAACCACAACTTCTTCGCCGAATTGGACTGGAAGCGTGCCGGAACTGAGGCTCTTTTCGCCAGGCTGCTCTCCCTCGTAGGGGACGATGTAGGTTTCACCGGACGGCAAGTTGCCGGCAGTTCCGCTTTCAGTCAGCATTCCACCGGATGCGTGGGCGCTTCGGAATCGGAGGTCGAGAAACAACTCATGGCGTGAACCGCCGGAAACGTCGAAAACGCAGCTGGCCGATTGGGATTCGTCAAGCAAGTCCTTGAGGATAGTAACTCTACGGTTCACCTCGGTGTAGTCGAGGCGCAGTGCAGGGATCATTTCGTCGCTGAAGCCGGGCATAGTTGCTGCGCGGAAATTGCGCTCACGCGACGCGACCTTGAGCGGTGCGGTCGCTGAGAACTCAGTCGGGGCAATGGCTAGGGTGCCACTGTTTAGGATGTCTTCGAATGATTGAACCGGCCCGGATTCGATCTCCTCCCAATTCAGAGGGAGTTCGTTTCCAGAATAGGCTGCAGCGACCGCGGGGAGATCAGCGTTGTTTCCGTGTGCGTTGCGATACAGCCATAGTTGGACGGTCAGACCCAGCTGCTCTTCGACCGATGCCAGCGTGTTGGCCCAGCCGGCTGCCAGTCTTCGTCGTGCCAACCAATCGTCATTGTCAGCAACGATTGCGTCGGGGAGGTCGACGAGGATGGCCAGTTCGCGATCTTCTTCGCGAGGTTGAAAGACTCGATGAATAAGAGCTGTGAGTTCCTCGGCGGTGAGTGGTTTGTGAGTCACGACTAGATTCTCCTTCCTCGGACCGACCCACATTGTAACCATGCGCACTTGACCTCGCTTGCACGAGACCCGATAGTGGAACGGTTTGATGAAGGGAAGATTCATGAACCGTGTTGTATTCGTCCGTGTTTTTCTGATCTGTGTCGTTCTCTGCGCCGGACTGGGAATGGCGCAGGAGAATCCTGCTGCGCCCCCGAGCAACGAGTCGGTCGTCGCACGATCCACTGCAGGTGAGATCACCGAAAGCGAACTCTCTAAAGCTCTTGGCGCGAGCACCTTGAAGATCAGGCAGCAACTCTACGATGTTCGGCTCGAACGACTCACAAATATGATGTTTGAAAAAGTGGTTTCTCACGCCGCGGATAAGGCGGGGCTGCCAATTGATGAGTACATTGACAAGGAGATCACGAGCCAGTTCAAAGATCCGGATCCAGCCGAAGTGGAGGCGATGCTGAATCAGTACCGCTCGCGACTGCCGGCGGACGAGAGCGAAGCTCGTGGACGCATCGAAGACTTTCTTCGGGAACAAGATGAAGATGCAATTCGGAAGGATATTCGCGCGCGCCTCTTTCGCGAGGCGGGAGTTGAGTTTCTGCTAGACGCCCCGCGTGCTTCCGTTCCAATCCGTGACTTCAATCCGGTGCTTGGAGCTGCCGATGCTCCCATTACGTTGATCGAGTTCTCCGACTTTGAGTGTCCTTTCTGCTCGCGGGTCAAGCCTACGCTCGCCAAACTCTTGGATATCTACGGCGAACACGTCAAATACAGTTTCAAGCATTTGCCGCTTCCCATGCACGCACAAGCGCG
>JAAESQ010000030.1 GCA_024229275.1 bacterium
ACTCGTCAAAGCGACGTTGATTGCGTCTGCAGTAGGTGTTCGCGAACTCGGCTGCAGTTCTGCCCGACATATTCCATCACCGGATCAGGGGTGGGGAGTGATTCAACTGGATCGTGCCCTTCACTTTCCCGGCGATGCCGAACGGCTCTACGTCAAGGATCAACTGGACAGAGGGTTCTCCTCAGCCCAAGAACCCGCCTACGCAACTCCGTTGACTGTTGAAGGTGACGCAGGTCTCAAGGTTGTACTGGTGTGGACCGATCCCCCTTCGTCTGCGCTTGCCGAAGTGAACTTGATCAACGACCTTGACCTTGTGGTTTCGGGGCCGGATGGTATCTTTCGCGGTAATGTTTTTGTTGAGGGTGTTTCGGTGCTGGGGGGAGATGCTGACAGGCTCAACAATGTCGAGGTTGTCTGGCTGCCGAATGCATCCCCTGGATTGTGGTCGGTTCAAGTCTCGGCGTACTCGGTCGCTCAAGGGCCCCAAGACTATGCGATTGTTGTTGTGAGCGCTTTCGCTGACTATGGTCCGCGTAAGGTCGCCGGTCGGCGAGACGTAAATACCCCTGCCGAGGTTTCCCAGCTCTCGGGTCGAGTTACCCAAAGTGAGTCGCGCACAGCTCGCGACACATTGAAGCTGAGAAATCGCTAGCCTGAGATCACCAGTAAACGTTCCTCAGTCATCTCGCGATAGGTGTATCGCGGACCCTCACGGCCTGTTCCGGAAGCTTTGACACCGCCATACGGCATGGCATCGCAACGCCACGTCGGAACGTCGCCTTGGATGATTCCACCCACTTCCAGACACTTCCACGCTTGTTGGATCTTGCCGATGTCGTTGCTGAAGATGCCCGCCTGAAGACCATAGCGGGAGTCGTTGACCATATGCAGAGCCTGAGAGAAATCTTCATAGGCGTCGAGTACCGCAACCGGGCCGAACACCTCATCACAGACCACACTCTGATCAGGTGGGACTTCTTCCAACAACGTGGGCCGGACAACGCTGCCTTCACGCTCGCCACCCGTTAGCAGCCGGCCGGTGGCGGCTACTGCGGAGCCGATCCACTCCTCGATGCGGTCGGCATTGGCACTGTCGATGAGTGGCCCACAGGCAACAGCGGTATTGCTCGGGTCGCCCGCACCGATGGCCTCAGTCGCCTCGATGAGTGAGCGCCGAAGGGCCATGTAGACATCTTCATGGGCAAAGATACGTTGCACACTGATGCACGATTGCCCGGCATAGCCATAGGCCGCAGCAGCGATCCGCCGTGCGATGTCTTCGATATCGCCGGCATCTGGTTCGACCACCACGGCCGCGTTGCCGCCAAGCTCTAGTGTGACGCGGGAGTTCCATGCGAGCTCCTTCAATCGCCATCCGACATCCATCGATCCGGTGAAGGTCACGATCTTAACCCGTGGGTCACAGGTCAGCGGTTCGACATCAGAGGCCCTCGACGGAATGACGGAAAGCGCACCACGCGGAAGTCCAGCTTCAGTGAGAATTTCTGCGAGCAAAAGGGCGGGCCCCGGTGTCTGGCTGGCAGGTTTGAGGACAACCGGGCAACCGGCGGCGATTGCCGGGGTGAGCTTGTGCGCAACGAGATTGAGAGGGAAGTTAAACGGAGTAATCGCGAGAACCGGTCCGAGAGGAACACGGCGGATCATCGCCAGACGTCCCTGTCCAGAATCGAAGCCGCCCAAATCGCGGGTTTCGATTTCCGGGTCTGCTGCTATGACGGCGGCCTCATGAAGCGTGTCGAGACAGCGCTGCGCCTCAACCTTGGCCAGAGAGATTGGTTTACCGGCCTCCTCGCTGATGCAGAGGGCCAGTTCCTCGTGCCGATCATGAGCGAGATGGACTGCTTTCATGAGGATCGTTGCCCGCTCTCTGGGGTTGGAGGATTCAGCCCGGTCGTAGAGGCGAAAAGCGGCATCGAGTGCTTGCTCGAGATGCTCTGGACCACCTCTGGCGACACGAGACACAACACGTTGATCGAAAGGAGAGAGAACCTCGATCCACTCCACGCCATCGTGTTTGTCACCGGCTAGACAGAGCTGTAGCTCACGCATCTTTCACCTCCGAGGGAAACATTGTACTTGAGGGATGCCTACCAGCCAGCGATCATGATGAGCGCGCCGATAGCGAGCCCAATTGCGAGATTGGCGCCTTTGGCGAGGAATGCATCCCGAGGGGAAATGCCGAGCATAGGCAGTAGTGCATGCCCATCCTGAACCACACTGTTGGCAATGAGCACCGAAAGAGGAACCTGGCCTGAAAAGAAGAGGGTTATCACGACCAGATGAGGGCCAGATTGCGGAATTAGGCCGAGCAACGCTCCACCGACAAGAAGCCAGACACCTCGTCCTTCGACAAGTGCTTCCAGGTGAAATCGATAGTTAAGTACGGCGACAATCACAAGCGTTGAGGCCGTCCACGCGAAGATCCTCGGTGCGTGGTGCAGCGCCAAGTGCCGCCAGAGGTGTTCGCCAAGATCGTGCTCGGGCGCAACTGCAACTAGAACGATGCCGACGAGTCCAACGATGAGAAAGATCCAAGCTTCGAGGTCCAAACCCTGATGAGCTTGCTCGAGTGTGTGGCCGGTGTGTACGTGTTCTGCTGCCCCGTGAGCGAATACGCCGGTGATGAGCCCAATAACGAGGAGCGCCATGGCGAGTAGCAGTATGGTGCGAGGAAGAGCCGGCGCCCAACGGAGTCTGATTGGTTGCCAACGTGAGAGCGGCGAATCCTCGGTGAGATCTTCTTCATGGAGTTCGGCGAGAGCGCACGGATCGGTGCGTTCGACACCAAACCTCCTCAGGATGGAATCAGTTGCGCAGCCACCCAGTATTGCTACTGCCATGAGCCCCGCAAAGAGCAGCGCTGCCTGCATTGGCATGATGGCAAGCATGACAAAGGCATCATCGCCGGTGGTCGCAATAAGGGCCGCAGTCACCGCCCCGAGGCTGAGTGAAGCGTGAGAATACATCGAGACTGCAAGGTAGGCGCCTGCGCAGCCCGGGATCGCTCCGAGCAGAGCCGCTAAGCTGTACTGACGCCATCGGCTGTCGCCCATGAATGCTGTCAAACGGCCACGGCTCCCGATAGCGAGCAGTTCCACTACTGCCATCATCACAAATACCAACGATGTGATCAGAGCAGCGTGGGCGACCTCGCTTAGAAGAATTCGCAGCATCATTCGGCGAGGATAGCAAATCAAAGCTGAGTCGGGTAAACGTCATGATTTGAGCAATTAGTAAACTGACCAAGTGTCGGCTTCTGACGGTAACGAGTGGTGTGCGAATGAATGACATAGTTCGTAGGGAGTCGTGGCTGCGGTGATATTGCTCTCAGGAGATGAAACCGATTACTCTGCTCATGGTGCGGTGATGGCACGGTTTGGAGTCGTAGGCGGCGCCGACAATCTCGTCAAGTGTCGATAACTCGCGGAGGAATTGGAATGGCCGAAACAAGCAGCATTCAAGCCCCAGCACTTGAAGATGTGAAATTGGCAGCAGCTAGAGTGTCATCGCGGGTTCATCAGACTCCAGTCATGACCTGTGAAGGACTCGACCGCATCGCAGGGGCTGAGCTTTTCTTCAAGTGCGAGAATCTTCAGAAAGTAGGCGCATTTAAGGCTCGGGGTGCGACAAATGCAGTGTTTTCACTGTCGGAGGAAGCCGCTCAGCGGGGTGTAGCAACTCACTCTTCGGGCAACCATGCCGCGGCACTCGCGTGGGCAGCACGTGAGCGAGGCATTGTCGCCCACGTAGTGATGCCGACATCGTCACCGAGAATCAAACGAATCGCAGTCGAGGGATATGGTGCCGAAATCACAGACTGTGAACCAACATTGATGGCTCGTGAGGCGGCCCTCGAAGAAGTTGTGGCGCGCACCGGAGCGACATTCATTCACCCCTATGACAATCCAGAGGTTGTGGCAGGGCAGGGGACAGCTGCACTCGAGCTGCACGCTGAAATCGACAGGCTCCAAATCGTGGTCACGCCGCTTGGGGGAGGAGGCCTACTGAGCGGCACCGCAATTGCGACCGCGGGCCTTGCAGGCCATGTCGAGGTCATTGGCGCCGAACCGGAGATTGCCGATGATGCATACCGTTCACTACGAGCAGGTGTGCTCTTACCGTCTGATGATTCGATGACAGTCGCTGATGGACTGAGAACCGCTCTGTCACCGATGACATTCGGAGTGTTGCGGCGATTCGGTGTTCGTGTTTTGACAGCTAGCGAAGAGGGGATCATCGAAGCTATGCGAATGATATGGGAGCGCGCAAAGATTGTCGTCGAGCCTTCTGCTGCTGTAACCCTGGCGATTGTACTCGCGAATCCCGCGGAGTTTCAGGGGCGTCGAATCGGTCTGATCCTGTCGGGAGGCAATGTCGACTTCGACCACTTACCGTGGTAACTCTCCCGGAGGATGAAGCCGCTAAGTTGCTACTGACTTAGTGGTCAATCCTTAGGGGATACGGTATCCTGTCGCCCACTACGCGCCGCCGAGCCGCGGTTGAGCGCTACTAGGAATCCGCCAAATCGAGGAAGGTAGCATGGGCCGGAGACAGTCGAAGTTCGCTACGAAACCTCCAATAAAAGAAAACTACACGCCAGGGCTACTTGGGCAGGATAAGCCCATGGACCACAGGGAGACTCCGTGAAGTACGTCGTTGCACTCTTCGTCCTCCTGATGACCCTGTGGCTATTGTCATCTGGTCACTACACGCCCCTGATCATCAGTTTTGGAGTCGCCTCCTGTGCCGGTGTTTCTGTGCTGGCGTGGCGCATGGGGATCGCTGATCGCGAGGGCATGCCGGTTCACTTGCTTGGCCGTGCCCTGACGTACATCCCATGGATAACCTGGGAAGTCCTGAAGGCCAACATTGACGTGGCGCGCAGGATTCTCAGCCCGAAACTCGACATCAGTCCGCGAATTTTCGAAGTGAAGACTAGCCAGAAGACCGACCTCGGCCGCGTCCTCTATGCCAACTCCATCACGTTGACCCCGGGCACTGTGTCAATTCGAGTCCACGGTGATCGCATCACAGTTCACGCCATTGCAGGCGACGTCGCCGATGGTTTGCTCGAGGGTGGTATGGACAGCCGTGTGACTCGGTTTGAGGGAGAGTCACGATGATCAGCATGTTCGGCGTAACCTTGGTTGCCTTGCTTGTGTGCATGGTGATGACTCTCGCCCGGGCATTTTTCGGACCGACCGTCTTTGACCGCATCCTCTCACTGAACAGTTTCGGAACGAAGACAGTGTTGCTCATCGCGGTTGTCAACTTCCTGACCGGCAGACCGGAATTCCTCGACCTGGCCCTGGTGTACGCGTTGATGAACTTCATCGGCACCATTGCAGTGATGAAGTTCACGCGTTTCGGCAGTCTGGCAGGAATGGAAGACGAAGAATCCGAGGAGGTGTACTGATGGATCTCCTCATCAATGGTCTGAGTTGGTTCTTTCTGATTTCCGGGTCGGTTTTTGTGGTCATCGGTGGGTTGGGGCTACTCCGCCTGCCCGACTTCTATACGCGAGTTCATGCCGCATCTATCACAGATACGGTCGGGGCATGGCTCATACTGATCGGTCTCATGTTCCAGTCACCTTCGGCGCTGGTGCTTGTCAAGTTGGTGCTGGTCCTGATCTTCTTGGTGCTGACGTCGCCATTGGCGAGCCACGCGCTGACCAAGGCGGCCTTCCACCGCGGACTTGAACCTTACGTCGGGCCGGGTGGGGAGCGGAGAGACGAACGATGATCAACATTATCCATATCGTTTTGTTTGTCTTTCTGGTGGTCGTAGCATTTGCTGTGATCCGAATGAAGGACCTCTTTGCCGCAGTGATGCTGACCGGGATCTTCAGTCTGCTGTCGGCGTCACTGTTTACAGTCATGGACGCTGTTGATGTGGCATTCACCGAAGCCGCAGTCGGAGCAGGTATATCAACGATTCTAATGCTGGGTACCTTGGCGCTGACGACGAGCAAGGAAAAGCCCGAGTACAACCGACCGAGCCTGATGGCGTTTGTCGTCGTGGTTCTGACGGGAGCGGCTCTTATCTATGGAACGCTGGATTTGCCGCGCTATGGCGATCCAGACGCACCGATTCACCACCACATGGCGCCGCGCTTCATTGAAGACTCGGCTGAAGAAATCGGAGTCCCCAACGAAGTGACTGCAGTTCTGGCCTCGTATCGCGGATACGACACATGGGGCGAAACTACCGTGATCTTTACCGCTGGAATCGGGGTCATGCTGTTGCTCGGAGGCACGTCGATCGTAGGGCGGAGACTGTTTGCTAAGCGCACAGGGGAAGCAAGTCGTGCAGGAGGTCGGTCATGACATCTCACGTCATTCTCCGAGCACTGAGTAAGCTTCTCATTCCGCTGATAATGCTCTTTGCTCTGTACGTCCAGTTCCATGGTGACTATGGGCCAGGAGGCGGCTTTCAAGCCGGTGTAATCTTCGCGGCCGGGATCATTCTTTACGGATTGGTTTTTGGGCTTGATAGTGTTGAGCGAATCTTTACACCGCGGCTGCTGCAGGTATTGATGTCATTTGGCGTGCTGCTCTACGGTGGCGTCGGGTTGGCCACGATTCTCCTAGGTGGGAACTTCCTCGACTACGATGTGCTCGCTCACGACCCTGTACACGGTCAACATCTTGGGATTCTACTCGTTGAGCTTGGGGTCGGGATTACGGTGACCGCCGTGATGTCGATGGTCTTTTTCATGTTTGCTGGCCGGAGGCAGGACATATGATCGATCCGGGCCTTTTCAACTACTGGGTCGTGATCGTGCTGATGATGCTGGGACTCTACGTGGTCATCGCCAAGGGTAACCTCATCAAGAAGGTCATTGGCCTCAACATTCTGCAAGTCTCCGTAATCATGTTCTATATCAGTATGGGCAAGGTTCGTGGTGGAACCGCCCCGATCGTCGGTGAGGGATTTGAGGTTTATTCGAATCCCGTGCCGCACGTCCTGATGCTGACCGCGATTGTGGTCGGGGTAGCCACCACAGCACTCGCGTTGGCCCTCATCGTCCGCATCAAAGAGGCTTACGGGACGATTGAAGAGGATGAGATTCGCGAGCTGGAGGAAAAAGAGTGACCGCCGATACCGCGAGTCTCATCGGTCGCGTAAGCGATGATCTTCCGGCGCTGCAAATTGCAGTGCCCCTTCTAGCAGCTACCTTCTGCGTTCTGCTGCGCAAGGCGCGGTGGACATGGGCTCTGACAATGGTGGTGACCTGGGCCGCGTTCGGCGGTTCGATGGTGCTGTTCCATCGGGTGGCAACGTTGGGCACCATTAGCTATGCCGGAGGTGGATTTCTGCCGCCGTGGGGGATCGAACTTCACATAGACAGCTTCAACGCATTGGTTCTGATGATTGTGACCGGAATCGCCGCCCTCGTCATGAGTTCGGCGCCGCAGAGCCTGGTGCGCGAAGTTCCAGAGGATCGGCACTTCCTGATCTACGCTGCCTATCTACTGTGCATGACCGGGCTGGCTGGGATGACGGTAACAGGCGATCTTTTCAACATCTTTGTTTTCCTCGAAATCTCGTCGCTGTCTTCTTACGCATTGATTTCACAGGGAAGCCGCCGTCGCGCGTTGACTTCGTCGATTCAATATCTGGTCATGGGAACCATTGGAGGAACACTTTTCCTGCTCGGCGTTGGTCTGCTCTATATGGTCACCGGGACCCTGAACATTGTCGACATGGCGGCGCAGCTATCCCAGCTCGGACCCAATCGGACGGTTCTTGTGGCGCTGGCTTGTATCGGCGTCGGTACGAGCATCAAGCTGGCCCTGTTCCCGCTTCATATCTGGCTGCCCAACGCCTACACCTACGCCCCGGTGATAGTGACGGCGTTCCTGGCCGCGACCGCGACCAAGGTCGCGTACTATGTTTTGGCCAGGTTGCTGTTCGGAGTTTTTGGGGCGGAACTTGCCTTCGAGAGTCTCCACATCGACGTGGTGCTCCTACCGCTGGCGTTGGCGGCTATGTTCGCTGGGTCGATCGTTGCGATCTATCAGCAGGACATCAAACGAATGCTTGCCTATTCGAGTGTTGCCCAGATCGGCTACATGGTGCTTGGGCTGAGCTTCGCCTCGGTTACCGGTCTCACCGGGGGTATTGTGCATCTCTTCAACCACGCATTGATGAAGAGCGGTCTGTTCCTCGTGATGGCCTGCATCTTGGTTCAGATTGGATCGACCAAGCTCGATGACATGCGCGGCCTCGGTCGGCGTATGCCCTTTACGATGGCGGCTTTCGTCGTCGGAGGCCTGAGCTTGATTGGTGTACCGCTGACTGTCGGTTTCGTCAGTAAGTGGTACCTGGTGAGCGCTGCCCTCGAAGCCGGTCACTGGCCGATAGCCGTTCTCATTCTGCTGAGTTCGCTACTCGCGATTGTCTACATCTGGAGGGTGGTCGAGGTGGCGTACTTCCAAAGCGCGCTTGAGGGTGCTCCCGACGTTGGTGAGGCGCCGCTGGGCGTGTTACTCCCAACCTGGGCGCTGATAGGTGCGACCCTATTCTTCGGAGTATTTACGTCGCTGAGTGTTGGGGCAGCGGGAGACGCGGCTCGGATGCTGTTGGGAGTCGGCCAGTGAATCCGACAACCGCTATCGTCTTGGCGTTGATCTGGCCGCTCTGCGGCGCGGTACTGGTTGCTCTATTTGGCAAGAAGCCCAACCTGCGCGAGACTGCAAGTCTCCTCACAGCGGGATCCCTTTTTGTCATCGTTGCCAGATTCATCCTTCCAGTAGTTCAGTCCGGCGCCCGTCCACGGCTGGATGTGATCGAGGTTTTGCCTGGCTTACCACTCGCGTTTGAGGTCGAGCCGCTGGGAATGCTCTTCGCACTCGTCGCTTCGGGTTTGTGGATCCTGACCACGCTGTACTCAATCGGCTATATGCGCGGCCACCACGAAGAGAATCAGACCCGGTTTTACATCTGCTTCGCCTTGGCGATCTTCGGTGCGTTGGGTGTGGCCTTTGCTGCTAACGTGTTCACGCTCTTTGTCTTCTACGAAGCGATCACGTTGTCTACGTATCCTCTGGTGACCCACGCCGGTACCGAGAAGGCCAAAAAGGCCGGTCGAATGTACCTCGGCATCCTGATGGGGACTTCGATCGCCTTCTTCCTGTTGGCACTCGTGTGGACCTATGTCGCGGCGGGAACGACAGAATTTCGTCCAGGCGGGATCCTCGCTGGCAACATCGAAGGCACACATCTGATCGTGTTGCTCGCG
>JAAESQ010000031.1 GCA_024229275.1 bacterium
AACGGCTGTTCGCACAGCGTCGCGACTTGTTCAGCGAACTCGAGCTGGTCTTTTTCGATACGACGAGCATCTACTTCGAAGGAGAAGGCGGCGCACAACTTGGCCAGTATGGACACAGCAAAGACCATCGGCCGGACCGGAAGCAGATGGTGGTGGGTGTGGTGCTCGACAACCAAGGCCGACCCATCTGCTGCGAATTGTGGCCAGGTAACGTGACGGATGTGAAGACGCTGGTTCCGGTCGTTGACCGACTGAAGAAGCGATTTCAGATCGGCTCGATTTGCATCGTGGCCGACCGCGGTATGATCAGCAAAGACACGATCGAGCAGTTGCAGGCCAAGCAGCGCAAGGTGCGATTCATTCTCGGCGCTCGCCTTCGAAACGTGAAAGAGATTCGGGACGAAGTCCTTTCGCGTGGCGGCCGTTACCACGAAGTCCACGGGCCGCGAGAGGCGAGCAAGGATCCGTCTCCGTTGAAAGTGAAAGAGGTGTACGTGGGCGATCATCGCTACATCGTTTGCCATAACGAAGAACAAGCGGTCAAAGACCGACACGACCGCAAAGCGATCCTTGCAAAGCTGGAAGAGCAACTCAAGCAAGGACCCAAGTCACTGGTTGGCAACAAGGGCTATCGTAAGTACCTTCGTCAGGCGAAAAAAGACGTGTTTGTGATTGACCAACAGAAGGTGAAGTCGGAATCGCGTTTCGACGGTAAATGGGTATTGCGTACCGATACCAACCTGTCGTCTACAGACGTAGCTCTGAAGTACAAGGATCTGCTTTTGGTGGAGAGCATCTTCCGGAGTATGAAGTCGATCCTTGAAACGCGGCCGATTTATCATAAGTGCGACGATACGATCCGCGGACATGTGTTTTGTAGTTTTCTGGCACTCTTATTGATCAAGGAGTTAGAAAGCCGTCTTGAGCGGCGTGGTTGGCGCGTGGAATGGCGTCGGCTGTTGGACGATCTG
>JAAESQ010000032.1 GCA_024229275.1 bacterium
AGACATCGAATCGTTGCGCGTGTTGAGCGGTCTACCCCGTTGGGGTGTCGAGATCGAAGCTGGAATGCTGGTCTCCGAGTCCACCCTGTACGAGACCGCGGTAAGCTACGACAAAGGCTGTTTTCTCGGTCAAGAAACCGTGGCCAAGATCCGGAGCGGGCGTGGCCCCGCACGTTTCCCGACGTTGCTCGTTCTTGAGGATGGTATAGAAGATGCTGACGAACTGGTCGGAGAAGATCTGGTAATCAATGATCGCAAGATTGGTCATGTCCTCTCGGTCGCCAATTGGCAGGGGGAAACCATACTGCAGGCATTGTTGGGCCGTGATCACAGGGTCGAAGGTACACACTTAAGGTGCGAAACGGCGGATGGAATTGTGATCTCGGCAACGGTCGAACCCGTACCGTGGATCTCCGACTGGGATGCGTCGGCCTGTGCCAGAGAGCTGCACAATCGAGCATCAGAGTCATTCGTGTCGGGAGACGAAGAGCGAGCGATGGAGTTGATGCGGCGCTCAGTAGCTGTGTGTCCGGAGTTTGCTGACGGATATGAGTCGTTGGGCGTAATGCTGGGGAGACAGGGTGATTACGCGCAAGCGATCGAGATGATGGAGAAACTGCTCGAGATTGAACCCGATTCGATCATGGCTCATTCGAATATGTCGCTGTATTTCAATCTGCTGGGCAGGATTGAAGATGCGGAGCGAGAAGCGGCGAAAGCAACGCTTGCAGGATTCAGGCAGAGTCAACCAACGGCTGGCACGGATACGATTCAAATAGATAAGGGAGGGGATCGCGCAGCCGAACATGAGCAGCGAGCGGAGTTGTTTCGTCAGGTGCTCGAAGTCGATCCCGATGACGCGATGGCGAACTGCGAGCTGGGTGAGATCGAGTTGAATCAGGGCCGTTTCAACGAGGCGATCGAGCTGCTCCGGCGAGCGTTGGATGGCGATGAATGCTATTCGTCGGCGTATCTTGCGTTGGGACAAGCACACGAGAGCTTGAGCGAAGAGGAAGAAGCAAGGCGTATCTACGAGCAGGGCATCAAAATCGCAGCCAAAAAGGGTGACATGGCAACAGCGAACAAGATGCAAGCGAGACTGTCTGCTTTATAGGACTAGTGACGTTTACTGATGCCTATGCCCCATGCCTCTAAATGACCTGCAATAGGTTAATTCTCATTTAGATCTCCCAGTCTTGTCATCCAGAGCATTTCTACGCCGCGTTCGCAGCGGTGATTCAAGGAATGACAATGCCGCCGAAAGGTTGTCATCCTGAGCGGAGCGTAGCGGAGTCGAACGGATCTCCCGTCTCAGTAATGAGCACCTTGATTGCGGCGAGTTATTCTGCTGCATATTGCTGATTTCATGGGGAGATCTTTCGACTCTGCTTCGCTGCGCTCAAGATGACCATGTTGGGTGGGCACAGGCAAAAGCGTGATGTTAGACGAATTCTGCATCCGGCTGAGGCTGTCACAATCGGGGTTGGCTATTCTATGTATGATGAGAAAGCTGTTGCGATGAGTGACGAACTTCAAGACCTTCCGATGATTGCTGAGGTTGTTTGTCGCGCTGAGGGTTCAGCGGAGGAGAAGCCTTTTGCGCTGCGCTGCGGCGGCGAGCAGGAAGAGATCTTGCGTATTTCTGCTGACGAGGTCATTGGTCCTGCTCTGGCGGGTGATAAAAATCAGCGCCGCGTTGTCGCGGCGCTGACGAGTGGTCAGATTGTTGTGCTCACTCGGGCGATCCCTGATGGCGGCTGGCGGGTGTTTCTCAGGAAGAGTGGTCGACCCACACGCTGAGAATCTCGGCGCTGACTTCGACGGCTTTCTCCATCCACTCCAGCGAGACCCACTCATGAACTGAGTGAAAGCTCTGGCCACCGGCCCAGATGTTGGGCGTCAGAAGACCCATGAAGGAAAGTCGGGCGCCATCGGTTCCACCGCGAATTGCCTGTCGCTTTGCAGTGACTCCGATTCGCTCGACGGCTTCTAGCGCATAGTCGAGGACCTTGGGATCTTCGCGAATCTTGTACGCCATATTGCGGTATGACTCGTCAAGTGAGAGTTCGATCTTGGCGCCTGGAAAGCGTTGCTGGACTTTAGCGATGACCTCGCGCAATGCATCCTCACGCTCCTTGAGTTCTTCGTTTGAGAATGCTCGAGCCAGAACCTTAAGCTCGGCCTTTGTGACGTCGCCTTTGCCGACGTAGGGGTGCAAATAGGGTTCGCGACCTTCGGTGGTCTCTGGTAGGAAGTTCTCGTCGATGCCTTCAATGATTGCTGCGGCGACGCGCATGGCGTTGACTAGTTTGTCCTTGGCATAGCCGGGATGGACGTCGTGACCATGAATCGTGACATTCGCAGTGTCAGCGCAGAAGGTCTCGTCCTCAATCTCACCGAGGTCCGATCCGTCGAGAGTGTAGGCGTAGTCCGCGCCGAATGCCTCGACGTCGAAATGCTCAGTACCGCGACCGATCTCTTCGTCCGTGGTGAACCCTATACGGATCGGACCGTGCAGGAAATCAGGATTCTCCTTGAGATAGCCGACGAGTGTCATGATCTCAGCGATCCCGGCTTTGTCGTCAGCGCCAAGAAGCGTAGTGCCGTCAGTCGTGATGACGGTGTGGCCGACGCAGAGCGAGAGATTGGGATTCTCGGTTGTGAGGAGAGCCTGCTCGCTGTCACCGGGCAACTGAATGTCCGAGCCGTCATAGTTCTCAAGGATCTGTGGCTTGACGTTTGCGCCCGGGGTCGAAAAGTAGGTGTCCATATGGGCAAGGAATCCGATCGTAGGCACCTTGCCGGCAGCGGGGTGGCCACTGGGCAGATTCGACTCGACCGTCGTGAAGACATAGCCCCATTCATCCATGGCTGCGTCCTCGCATCCCAGATCCTTGAGCTCCTGGACAAGGATCTTGGCGAGGTCTTTCTGTTTCTCACTCGATGGACTCGAAGTCGAGTTTTCGTCTGCTTGCGTATCGACTGCGACGTAGCGCAGGAAGCGGTCGAGGAGTTGTTGGCGGTTTGCGGCTCCGATGGTGATACTCATGTTTGTCCTCCCGTTGTTGCGGCCGCCAAGTCTACTGCGAACCGGCCGTCTTGAAAAGCCAACCTCAGTTGAAATAAGAGGAATAGGAATCGTTTCAAAACCTGCTCAAGTATCGAGATAAGAGCTTTGGAGCAAGAGAAGATGGTATCTTGAAAACGATCGCTGCGCGTATGAAGAGGCAAGAGGAGTTGGTGAATGTGGATCGTCTACGTCTTGGTTTGGGGAGCTGTTGCTATCTTCGGTCTTTCGGCGGTGTATGCCCTCGTGTGGGCTGTACGCACACGACAGATGCAGGACCTACCTGCAGGTGCGGCCAGCATCTTCGATGACGAAGAACCAGTCGGCGTCGCGACCGATGCGTTTACGAACCGCTCACCCGCGACATTACACCAGGCTGGAGGTGATCGATGAACGGTCTAAGCGCTGGTAGATCGGCGCCTCATTCAGACCCGGAAATCGCATGGCGTAGTGCGGTTGATGCATCGTGCCGCACCCCGGTGTCGCTCTTCCTTTTGAGTTCTGTCTTCTGGCTTGTTTTCGGCACCATCCTGGCGCTGATCGCTACCCTAAAGATGCATACTCCAGGTTTCCTTGACGACGCCGCCTGGCTCACCTTCGGCCGCGTGCGGCCGGCCCACCTGGCGACCGTGATCTACGGTTGGGGCTCGATGGCTGGAGTAGGAGTGTTGCTCTGGCTCGAGGCGCGTTTGTGTCGAGTTAAGCTGCCTCTCGCATTGCCCCTCGTCGTAGCTTGCGCCCTGTGGAACGTCGGAGTTGCCGGCGGAACGGTGTCTATTCTGCTCGGTTACGGGACAAGCGTCGAATGGCTGGAGTTTCCGGTTCTGTGGTCACTGCTCTTCGCCGTAGCTTTTGTCGTTGTGATGGCAGCTTCGCTGCTGATGTTCTCGGGGCGTCGCGTGTCTCATGTCTATGTTTCTCAGTGGTATCTCTTCGGTGCTGTTCTTTGGTTCCCGTTTTTGTACATCATCGCCAACGCCTTCATTCACGGTGGGCTGGCGACAGGCGTTGTTCAGGCTTCTGTAAACTGGTGGTTCGCCCACAACGTACTCGGCCTGTGGTTCACGCCGATTGGTCTGGCCGCGGTTTACTACCTTCTGCCGAAGGTGCTTGGTCGCCCGATTCATAGCTATTACCTGTCGTTGATCGGTTTCTGGACGTTGGCGTTGTTCTACAACTGGGCCGGAACGCATCATCTCGTAGGCGGCCCGATTCCGGCATGGTTGGTGACGGTCGGCATCGTTGGTAGCGTGATGATGTTCATCCCTGTCACTGCGGTGGCCATTAATCATCATCTGACCACTCGCGGGTACTTCGCCCGTCTGAAAGTGAGCCCGACACTCCGCTTCATCGTCTTTGGCGCCATGAGCTATACAGTGGTGAGCTATCAAGGATCGCTGCAGGCTCTGCGCTGGTTCAACGAGATGACCCATTTCACTCATTACACCGTGGCGCACGCCCACTTCGGTGTTTACGCGTTCTTCTCGATGATCATGTTCGGATCGATCTACTATATGGGACCGCGCCTGAGCGGGCGTGAGTGGGCCTCGGCCGGGTTGATTAAACTGCATTTCTGGGGCGCGGCGTTGGGAATCCTGCTCTATTGGATCGGGCTCTGTTGGGGTGGTTTCATCCAGGGACTCATGCTCAACAACCCAGACATTCCTTTCCTCGACGTCGTGGCCTACACCGTTCCATACCTCTGGTCGCGCTCAGTGGCAGGTGTCCTGATGACAGTCGCCCATTTCTCTTTTGCTGTGCTCGTGTGGAAGATGTTTGTAGGTCGGTCGACTGGGGGCGAAGGACCGACGCTGTTTTCGCGTGGCGCTTCGCAGGAGACCGTCGACGATGGAGGTGAGGCATGAACCGCGTGGTCTTCCTCTACGTCGGGATCGTAGCGACTGTCATCGTCTCGTTTGCTGGTCTGGTTAGTCTTCCTGAAATCCAGCTCAGAGATCTGGCCCCAATCGTTGGCGAGAACGGTGAGGAATATCCAGTTGAACCACAGGGACTGGTTCTTGAAGGGCGGCGTGCATACGCCGGACTCGGCTGTATGTACTGCCACAGCCAACAGATCAGACCGGAGGGATTCGGTTCTGATCTCGACCGAGGCTGGGGTTCTCGCCGGACGGTGGCGCGCGATCACATCTATGATGCGCCGCCGTTGCTCGGAACCATGCGGACAGGACCAGATCTGGTGAACATCGGCGTCCGCCAACCGAGCGACAACTGGCACTTGCTGCACCTGTACAGCCCTGAGATCACCTCTCCGGGCTCGACCATGCCACCCATGCCATTTCTCTTCGAAAACAGATCGCTCGAGTTGGAGACACCTTATGACGCACTGGCTTTTCCGCCAGGGGTGGTCGAAGAAGGGACTCTCGTAGTTCCACGCCGTGAGGCCAAAGCGATAGTTGCTTACCTCAAGAGCTTGAATGCATCCCGACCGGTTCCGGAGGTGGTGCAATGAACCGCACTCCGGATACTCGCGAAGTTGAGGCTAGCCCGACGATAGATCGTCGCGAAGTTGAGGACACGAAGGTCGTCGATTTGCATGAGCCGATTGCCCGGGAACTCTCTGAGCCCAAGGATGGATTTGAGCCGCCGCCGATGTGGCTTCTTTTCCTGGGTTTGGCTCTTGCAGGATTCTGTGGCTGGTATCTCGGTACCTACAGCGGTGGTTTCCGGGCCGAGATCTACGATGAGGCACAGGGCTCTGCGGGTGTAGCGAGCGCAGACATAGTGCATGCACCGGTCGATCCTATGGTGCTCGGCAAACGGGTCTACAACAACTGTATGGCTTGCCATCAACGCGATGGGGCTGGAGTGCCAGGGAACTACCCTCCGTTGGATGGGTCGGATTGGGTGACTGGCTCACCAGCGATCATGACTGCGCTTGTTCTAGTTGGGGTTGAGGGCGAGATGGAAGTCGGGGGCGTGTCCTACAACCAGGTTATGCCGCAATGGGGCCACCTCACCGATCAGCAGATCGCGGCGGTCGTCACCTTCGTACGGGGTTCGTGGAGTAATCAAGCCTCGGAGGTCAAGAGCGAATTCGTGGCCCAGGTCAGGGATGGAATCGGAAACCGGTCTCGACCATGGCGCAGTGATGAGTTAGCAGAACTCGAACTCGACGTGGAAACGGGTGGAAACACAGCGACAGAGAGTTAACAGTGGGAGCCTCGTCGAACTCGAATGAACCTAGAGTGGGTTCGGAGGTCGCGTCCCCGCCCGCTTGTGTCTGCAGCGATTCCGATCCTGTAAACCTCGCGGATTGGTGGCGAATCGGCGTAGGTGCGGTCATAGCCGTCAACAGTATGATGGTCTCAGTAGCTGTAGACGTTTCGGACGTATCTGAAGTGGAACGCTCCGTCATCTACGGCATCCTCGCCCTCTTGGCTGGAGTTGCCATCGCTCTATTCGGTCCTCGCCTGACCGCGAATGCCGTTCGTGAGCTACGCAATGGTCACCTCACCATCGAAGCAATGTTCATCGCTGGAATTGTGGCGGCGATGTGCGCCTCGGCGGTGGCGGCACTTACCGGAGTTGGCGACGCGTACTTTGAGGTCGTCGCGATACTGTTGGTCGTCTATTCCTTGGGCCAGCAACTCACACGCCAGGCGCGCGATCGCGCACTGCGGTCGACACTGCAGTGGATGCCGGAACTAACGCGGTGCCAGGTGTTGGATGATGAGGGATCGCCGCACGAGGTTTTAATCGACGAGGTCAAGGCAGGAGACCTCGTTCGTGTCGAGCCTGGCAGCACCATCGCCGTAGACGGGATCGTTGACCGTGGCGAGGCCTTCGTTCGCGAGGCAGAGATGACAGGCGAACACTTTGCGGTCACCAAGCGGGTTGGCTCGAAAGTGTGGGCTGGAACGCACTGCCTTGACGCCATGCTGGTGGTGAGGGCAACCGTGGGTGGCGGCGAACGTCGGGTGGATAAAATCGTAGAAGCGGTCGAACGGGCCTGTAACAACCCTGCGCGAATCCAGTCGCAGGTCGATCGGGTGGCCCAGCTCTTCTTGCCGATAGTTGCACTGATCGCGCTAGTCACTTTTGTTCTCTGGGGATTCATCGAGAGCTGGACTGTTGCGCTCTTTAATTCAATGGCGGTTCTTCTCATCGCCTGTCCCTGCGCTCTCGGTCTTGCGACGCCACTCGCCCTGTGGGCTGCCCTGGGTCGACTCGCCAATCGTGGATTGCTGGTCCGCGGAGCCGATGCAATTGAAAGATTGGCACAGATCGACATCGCGGCCTTTGACAAGACTGGCACTCTGACCGATTCGCGTACGTCGATCCTGGAGATCTTCGTTGAACCGCCAGAAGGTATGGCGCGAGATACGTTGCTGACGATGGTGCGCCATATTGAGAAGGCGACGAATCACCCCATCGCCGATGCGTTTGCGAGGCTTGAGATTCGAGAGGAAGACAAGGTAGAGATCCTTGAACTCCATAACCAGCCTGGAGTTGGAGTCGACGCTCGTGTTCGTCTTTCTACGAACGATACAGAGCATAAACTGCGAATCGGCGTGTTGGACAGCCTGTTCGCACCGGACGATCAAGATGCACGACGACTCACCGAACGGATCAAGACGCCCACTCAGGATCATAGGATCGCGGCATTGCTGGATGATCGTCCGGTCTTGGTTGCACGGGTCTCGGAGCAGCTCCATTCTTCATGGGGTGAATCCCTGGTTGAACTGCGAAATTTAGGTCTGTCGACCATCGTGATGACCGGCGACATCGAGCAACGAGCAAAGCCGAGTGGTGCAGACCGTGTGCTGGCCATGATGAGTCCCGAGGACAAGCGGGAAGAGGTGGAGCGGTTGATAGGCGAGGGTCACAGGGTGCTCTTCGTCGGAGATGGAGTGAATGACGCCTCGGCTTTGGCTGTAAGTCATGTCGGTGTGGGCCTGACATCTGGAGCAGAGCTTGCGGCGGAGGTTGGCGACATCGCGTGGTACGGATCGGATCTGCTGACGATCCCCTGGGCGATTTCGGTCTCTCGCGAAGCTCTGTCGACTGTGCGGGGCAGCCTTGTCCTCGCACTCGCATACAACGTCGTCGGTCTGACCGTCGCTGCTGCCGGGTGGCTCCATCCAGTCGCGGCGACATTGCTGATGACCTGCTCGTCTCTGGTGGTGACCTGGCGCAGCCTGACGATCCTGGGAGATGAACAGGAGGAAATAGAGGCCTCGCCGCCAACGACTACCGAATATAGAGAAGAGGCGAGTACGCCATGAAGACCCAGCGAAAGACCGGGGTGATGAGCCGGGCTCTCGCAGCATCGGTTTTCCTCCAAGGCGTCGGTCTCGTACTGCTGGGGCGGTTAACCGGTGGTGACGCGGTGCAGACCGTCGTGGTTGCCATAGGATTTGCGGTCGCGGCCCTCTTCGCCTGGAATGTGAGGCTAGAACTCAATCATCGCATCGACATGATTCTGGTCATGGGAGCGTTCGGTGGCCTCGGCATGCTGGCAGGATGGTGGATCGATCTCGGATTTGAAG
>JAAESQ010000033.1 GCA_024229275.1 bacterium
ATCCTTCTCCTATTGGCATGAAAATCAAGGATCACGATCTACGCCAACTCAACGAAGAGCGTCTGCAATCGCTTCAGGAAAAGGATCCTGCTGCGCTGTTGCAATTGACGAACCGTCTTCTCGATGACCTGAAAGAGGCTCGTGAGCGTCTTAATCGAAACTCATCCAATAGTTCCTGCCCTTCCGGCAGTCAACCCCCCTGGTTCCGGGTTGGAGATGAAGAGAGCGCGGAAGACGACGAAGAGAAGGCAGACGACAGTTCGGACAGCAAACCGATCGAGTCGGATAGCGCCTCTTCAGGGAAGGAGGAGTCGGGTAGCGCATCCTCGGAGAAGGATGAGTCGGACGGCAACGAGAAACCGAAAAAGAAGACAGGGAAAGGCCGCGGTTCCAAGCCGAAAAACAAACCGGGAAAGCAGCCGGGCGCACAGGGATTCGGGCGCACCGATGAACTGAATGTCAACGAAACCATCCACCATTATCCCGATCGATGTGTCATCTGCGGTGACAGCCTGAATCCCGAGTCGGCCGTTGCCCATACTGGATTCTATACGATCGAGCTGATCCTTGGTGGGCCTGAAAAGCCCGGTTTGACCCTCTGGGTAACCAAGCATATCTATTACGGGATCGCTTGTGTATGCCAGCATGAAACCAAGGAGATGCCCTATCGTGCTCCGGAGGACGAGGGGGACTGGAACGGAGTGGATCTCACCGAATGGCGCTTGGCCGG
>JAAESQ010000034.1 GCA_024229275.1 bacterium
CGCAGCACGGACTCGCTTGACGCAAGCGATTCAATCGCCATAATGGAGACACGCGGACCGGACCTCCCGGTTGCAGCGGGGTGGGTGGGAGCGAAAGACCCGTAACGCCGGGTCGTCGCTCATGCGAGCCCGGGCAACTGCAAACAGGGAGGGATAACATGGCCGTAGTACTCACCGGAAAAGACCTAACCATTGACACGATTGAGGCGGTTGCGCGTCGAGGCGAGAAGGTAGAGCTGCATCCAGATGCGGAAGCGCGCATCAAGACTTGCCGCGGCTTTCTCGAGGAGCGTATCGAAGCCAAAGAGATCATGTACGGCGTCAATACCGGCATTGGCGAGTTCTCTGAGGTCGTTCTTGACGACGAGCAGGTAAAGCAGTTTCAGAAGTACCTGATCTACAACCACTCTGCAGGTATTGGTGAACCTGCACCTATAGCCCACGTTCGTGCGGCGATGTTACTGCGCACCAATGTGCATGCGAATGGTCATTCGGGAGGCCGTCCGGAGATTACCCACACTTTACTCGCCATGCTGAACAAGCAGGTCACACCAGTGGTGTGCGAAAAGGGCTCAGTCGGTGCGTGCGGCGACTTGGCGCCGATGAGTCAGATTGCCCTGCTGATGATGGGCGAGGGTGAGGCGTTTTACGAAGGCCAGCGTCTGCAGGGTGGTGTGGCGCTGGAAAAGGCTGGGATTCCGGTTCCCGGATTGAATGCGCGCGATGGACTCGCCGTCATCAACGGGTCCAATCTGCTCAACGGTATCGGCGCCCTGACGGTGTACGACGCCGAACGCTTCATCAAGCAGGCAGAAATCGCAGCGGCGATGACGCTTGAAGCGCTGAAAGGGAACATGAAGCCTTACGATCCGCGTCTGCACCAGCTGCGTGGGTTCCAGGGTGCGGTGACCTCCGCTTCGAATCTGCGTCGCATCATGGAGGGCTCGGATCTCCTGACTGGCAAGGAGAAAGTTAAGGTCCAAGACGCCTACTCCATGCGCTCTACTCCGCAGGTGATCGGTGCCGCCCGCGATCAGATGCGATGGACGCGCGAGCAGATCGAAATCGAGGCGAACGGAGTCGGCGACAATCCGATCTTCCTGCCGGAGGATCAAACCGTGCTCACCGGTGCCAACTTCCAGGGTACGCCAGTGAGTTTGCCGATCGATACGCTCGGTGCGGCGATCACCATGGTGTGCGTTCTCTCAGAACGCCGCCTCAATCGGTTGACCAACCCTGCTCTGAGTGCCGGACTGCCGCCGTTCCTGACCAAGGGTGCGGGAATGTTCTCGGGTCTCATGCTCAGCCAATACACGGCCGACATGCAGATCGTCGAGCAGAAAATACTGTCAGCGCCAGCCTATATTCAGTCGATTCCGGCGGCTGCCGATCAGGAAGACTTCGTATCGATGGGCATGAACTCATCCCTCAAGACGAGGCAGATCCTGGATGTAGCAGCAGGGATCCTCGGGATCGAATTTATGGCCGCCGCACAGGCTCTCGACTTCCGCACCTTCTCGCCAGGTCGAGGTACACAGGCTGCGCGGGACACGGTTCGCAAGCATGTCGAATTCCTCGACATCGACCGACCTCTTTATCCCGATCACAATTCGATGATGGCCCTGGTGCCGAAACTCGACATTCTGGCCGCGGTTGAAGAGGAAGTTGGAGAACTCGACACATACTGATCTTTGTGCAGCGCGCGGGACGATCGAGCAGGGTCGTGGCAGAATAGGCCGCGCTGGAGAGCGATCCGGCGATGGAGGAAGATGCTGTGAAGTCGACCTTGGTTATCCTTGCCGCAGGTGTGGGACGCCGTTTCGGCGGATTGAAGCAGATAGATCCCGTGGGACCGGCCGGCGAAGCGTTGATGGACTACTCGGTCTTCGACGCCCGTCGAGCCGGATTCTCGAGAGTCATCTTGGTGGTGAGAAAAGAAACCGATGACCTGATCCGCAAGCACGTTGACAATGGTTTTGGGCGCGAGATCGAAGTTGAATATGTCTACCAGGAGATCGGCGAACTGCCAGCTGGTTTTGGTCCTGTGCCCGAGCGTGCAAAGCCGTGGGGTACTGGGCAGGCCGTTCTGCTGACCGAAGAGTTGATCGATGCACCGTTTGCGGTGGCCAACGCAGACGACTACTACGGCTCGGGTGGCTATCGGCAACTTGCAGATTTCCTCGTAGAGGCTGGTTCTCAGCCATCACCAACTTTCGCTATGGTTGGGTACACGGTCGCAAACACTGTTCCACCGGTCGGAGAGTTTTCCCGTGCAGTTTGCGTTGCCGATGACGATGGCTGGCTGCAGAATCTGAACGAAGTGCTTGCGCTTCGGCGAGAGGGTGAAGAGGCGGTGTGGGAGGATGCCGACGGTACAGCGCACCGGGTCGGCGCCGACGCTTTGGTGTCGATGAATCTCTGGGGTCTGACGCCCGCCGTTTTCGCTGATCTGCGGCAACGGTTCTCAGGCTTCCTTGCAGCGGATCCCGGCCCAAGCAAAGAGTTCTACATTCCTATGGCGATTCAGGCAGCGATCGCCGAAGGGAAAGCCAGGGTGCGTGTCCTGCCATCTGTCGACTCATGGTGTGGACTCACTTCGGCGGGCGATCGCGGAGATGTGCGGAACCATCTGGCGCAACTTCATGCGGACGGTGTCTATCCGGAGAAGCTGTGGGGCTGAAATCACTTACTGACGATGCGCGATCGGTTGCTCGATGCTACTTCCCCGATGCGCGTGAGGTAGACGCCGAGCCCTACGGTAGTGGCCACATCAACGACTCATTCCGGGTAGTGTGTGTTCTTGACAGCGGATCCCGACAGCTCCTTCTCCAGCGCGTCAACCACAGTGTGTTCCGCCGTCCCGAGCTTGTGATGAACAACATCAAGCGGGTGACCCAGCACATTATTGCCAAGCTGAGTGAGGCAGGGGTGGTGTACGAAGGGCGAAGAGCACTTCGCATGTTGTCCACCGCAAACCGTGAGCCTTGGTTTCGTTCCAACAACGGCTCGTGGTGGCGTGCTTTCGATTTCGTCGACGGGTCGGTGATGGTTCACGAAATCACGCCAGAGTCGGTTGAAGCTGCCGGTGCCGCGTACGGTCGATTTCAGAGCTGGTTGGCAGACTACAACGGGCCGCCCATCGAAGAGACCATTCCTCGATTCCATGACACCCCTCATCGACTGCAACAGCTCGAGGAGGCGATCACAGACAATCCGTGTCGACGCGTGGATGAAGCGAGGATCGAAATCGAGAGAGTGTTGGAACTGAAGGAGCTGGCTGGTGCTCTGGCTCGTCTTGAGAACGGCCACGGATTACCTCGGCGAGTCGTACACAACGACGCCAAACTCGATAACGTGCTCTTCGACGAGGCAACAGGTGCAGCGTTGTGTGTCGTCGATCTCGATACAGTGATGCCTGGGACGATCCTCTACGACTTTGGCGACATGGTGCGCTCGATGAGTACGCCGACAGTAGAGGATGAGGAAGACTTCGAGAAGGTTGGGGTCCAGGATAGCCTTTTCAGCGCCCTAGTGCGTGGCTATCTGTCAGAGGCAAACGCATTCCTGACCGATGTCGAACGCAATAACTTGGTCAGGGCCGGTCAAGTTCTGACCTACGAACTCGTTATTCGCTTTTTAGCCGATCATCTTCGGGGCGATGCTTACTTCAAAGTTCACAAGCCGCAGCACAACCTCATTCGTACGAGGTCACAGCTGCATCTGCTCGAGACCCTCCTCGACCGTGAAGCCCGCCTCGACGAGATTGTGGAACATGAAGTAGCACGACTTCATTAACCTAAACTGAGCGATTCTGCCGGATGAGATGTGCCAAGATCTTGATGTTCTGGTGCTTGCGACAAGCGGAGGCGTACCCTTCGGTACGTCGAGCATTGGCGCAAGTGTCCAGGGCGCAAGAGATTGGTGCAGATCGCCGGTGAGAATCGCTCAATTTAGGATTAACCTAGCTGCCGCCCATTAAGGCTGAGACGAAGAACGCCAGGGTCACACCTACGTAGAGCCTGCCTGATCGATGCTGAGTTGAAAAACTACCTCCATTCCGGTCAAGATACTGCAACGTCCGACAGATCGCCGGAGGTGCGTACAGCATTCAGTTATCCCTCAGGACGCTATGATTTGTGGTACTTTGGATTTACTAAGCCTATAGCGATCATCGTGTGCGGCTGGAGGCCTAAGATGTCTAATCTCGTACGTGTGGATTCCGCAAATAATCGAATTCGGATTTACTTTAAGGGATTTTTCAGCCTCGAGGATGCTGAAGCGCTTAGACAGGCCTACTCGGACGCCATCGCCAAGATGTCGGACGGATTCACTGTGATCACATTTGCCGAGGGTTACATGCCCGGCACTCCGGAGGTTCAGGAAATCATCGCTTCAATGACTCAGCTAGCCGAACTTGGAGGTTGTGCAAAAGTAGCTCGGGTAGTTGGTGGAAATCCTCTCGGCGGATATCAGATTGATCGCTTGGCTAAGACCGATACGTCCTATCCCAGCCAGCACTTCAAGACCGAGGAAGAAGCCATAGAGTATCTCGATTCGGACGAGGAGTAGATACGGGATCTCGGATACAGAGACAGAACCAGAGTCAGAGTCAGAGACAGATTCAGGATACAGGGACAGGGAGCGTCGCGTCTCAGAAACCATATCTATCGTATGACACCGATGGATGCGAGCACTCTCGATGGGCATCGCCATCGTCATCGCCATCGAATATGGCGCTGAAGCTTTGCCAAACAGATACAGGGGCAGGACATTGTGTCGAGGATTCAGGCGCCAAGGGTAGGGGAAGGTTAGATTCTTCCATCGCGCTACCCGTGCAGAGCCAGGCTTGTACTTTTGAGGACTCAGAAGGTTGAGTCGCCTCGGCGGTGTCGCACCTCAAAACTAGCAAAGCCTGGACACGTGCCGCCGAGCGGTGGATTCTGCGGAGGACCTTTGAAATCGCCAAAGGCGAGATAATCGCTAACCGAATTGCTGAGTACTGACCCTCACTTCGGATGAATCAGACGCCAGGTCATGGCCCGGACACTGTCAAAGAGGTCTAGTGCAATTTTTGTTCTGGATTCGTCGAGTACGCCGGCTTCGAGGAGTATCCGGAGATGGACATCGACTTCCTTGGCTGAGCCGTAGGCGACGCTGTAATGATACTGGCGATCTTTGCCGAACCTGCCGTGACCTTCAGAGAGATTGGCAGGAACAGATGAGGCAGAGCGGACAACCTGATCCGCTATAGACCTCAGCGGCGACGGAACTCGTCGAACGAGACTGATCGCAATGCCTGCGGCTTTGAGGGCGGTTGACTGAGCTTCGAGCGGTTGATACATGGTCACCTCCTGGTCGTTCATGCCAACCCCTACTGCCGTTGTGTCTCAGGGAGTCAAGGGTCGCAAAGCGACCTTTGGGCCTGCCCTTTACTCCCTGAGACGCAACGGCTACACGTATCTAGTTCTTGAACGACCAGAGGTGGCCATATTGCACCGCCGTTGAATCTGTCCCTGTCCCTGTCCCTGTCCCTGTCCCTGTCCCTGTCCCTGTCCCTGTCCCCGAGACCTAGACAGAATACAGAGTCAGAGTCAGGTTCAGAGTCAGACACAGAGACAGATTCAGGTTTCAGAGACAGCAACAGAGACAGAACCAGTGTCGCTCGAAAGGCGGTTGGTTCGGCGATTCCAATATAGAATCTGGGCATGAACACACTCCCTTTCTCTGTTCGTCTCGAGCTCGAAGGTTGGGAACTCTTCTGGGCGCGTTTCACCGTAGTCGAGGACAAGCCTGATGAGTTGGCCGAATTGAAGCAGCAAGTTGTCGAACGCGTTCGTACGCGGATCGGTGAGACTGCCGCGATCTCTTCCATTCCGGCCGTTGCAGAGATGCGCAAGCTTTTTCGTGCGGCGGGATGCGATCCCACTCGGTATCGGCCGGCATCCGAAGCGCTGCTCCGCAGACTCGTCAAAGGCGCTGATCTCCCGAAGATCCATCCCCTGGTCGATGTCAACAATTGCCTCTCAGCCGAGTGCGCGGTCCCATGCTGTGTGATGACCGAGGGAACCGTCGGCTCGGAGTTGATCTGGCGCCAAGGACGCGAAGGCGAAAGCTACGAGTCCCTGCGAGGCCCCTTCAACCTCGCCAAGAAACCGCTATTGCTCGACGAACAAGGACCGCTCGACACACCAATTACAGGAGGTATCCGAGTCAAAGTGCGACCCGATACAACACAAGCATGGCTTGTAGCCTATCTCCCACGTGCCGCCGTGTCGGTCGACCAGGTTTGGGATTCATTAGGAGCATTCGGGTGTGTATCAGGTATTGAGATCGAGCGCTTCGAATCAACTGTTTAAGCGCTGAGGGTTACGTTTTCACAAAATTATAGACAAATGGTGATTCTGCGATAACCTTGTAAGTGGAAGTCGCTGTTCAGCCGTCGCAATGGGGCGCGGCGCTGGCCTTTATCTCAGATGAAGATGTGACTTATTGGGGGCAATTCATGAATAAGTTTGTAGCAACGTCGATGTGCGTGTCTCTCATGGTGGTGTGCGGTATTTGTGGTGTAACCGCCGCAAGTGCTGAGGATGCTCCGCTGCGGGTGGTTATGCCGAATGCGCCGAGGTCGATGGACCCACATATCGATCCGACTCAAGTTGGCGATACGGTTTTTTGCAACATTTACGAGACGTTGGTTGACGTCAATCTTGAAGGTCAGGTGGTAGGGGAGTTGGCGACGCAGTGGGAACGTCTCAGTGATACAGAGTGGTGGTTCGATCTGCGCCAGGGAGTATTCTTCCACGATGGATCCAAGCTGACCAGTGAAGATGTTGCTGCGTCGATTATGCGTTCGCGAAATCACCCTCAGTCCGAGAGTCGAGTGCTTCTGGAAACTGTAGAGGATGCTCGAATCGACGGCCCTCATGCCATTCGGGTAAAACTTAATGGGCCAGATGCAGTTTTTTTGAAGAAGCTGAGCCAGGTGTCAATCGTTCCTCGGAGCGGACCAGATGTCATTGTCGAACCGATCGGAACCGGACCGTATCGTGTGATCAGTGTCGAAGACGGAGAATCGATGACTTTCAAAGCCTTCGCCAAGTACTGGCGCCCGAATGCCGGTGTGCAGAAGGTCATACTTAGCTTCAACGAGGATCGCGATGACGCTCTCGCTCAGTTGCAGTCGGGTGCGGTTGACATTGTGTCCAGCATCGCTCCAGAGTCGGTCGCTGAGGTCGAGCGCAACACCGACCTCTGGGTGGATTCGTCGATCGGGAGCCTGGTCTATTTTCTGGCGCTCAATGCCGGCGAGGGGTTGATGAGCGATCCCATCGTGCGTGAGGCTGTTGACTGTGCGCTTGATCGCCAGCAGCTAGCCAAAGAGAGTTTTCTCAGCTATGCGCGGCCAGCCGGCCAGCTCGTCAACGACTCAGCCTATGGTTACGCACCTGATGTCGGCGCTCCGTCGCGCAATCTCGCTCGTGCCAAAGCACTGACCGCTGTTGCGAGTCTTGAGCAGGAAGTTCGCTTCACGCTGGAATACAAGGCCGGCGATGAAGAAATTGCTTCCCTCATGCTGCGGCAGTTGGCGGAAGCGGGCATCAAGGTTGATCTCGAGCTAGTACAGTGGAACGAGCTGCTCTCCCGCCTGCTTGCGGGAGAGGTTGAGGCGGCTCTATTTACGTGGCGAAGCGATCTTACCGATGTCGGGTTCACTTATGACTTCATCGTGCACAGCGCCAGCCCGAGCGCGCCCGGAACTGCTCCGGCCACTCCCGAATCGGATCGTCTCATCGTCGCTAGTCGGACGATGCTTGACCCTGAGCTACGCCTCGGCTTGCTGCATAGCGTCACCGAAAGAGTTGCGCAGCGCAGAGCACTGTTGCCGCTGGTGTGGAGCATGGATCTCTACGGCGTTCGTCGTGATATCTCGTGGGAGCCCAATCCGAGTGGGACGGTTGTGTTCTCGAAGGCGTCACGGCGGTAGGCAGCAGGAAGCGCGACGGCCATACGGGACGAACGGGACAACGGCTATACGGCAGGACGTCCGTGTGGGTATCAAAGCGCAACACAAGGGGCGAGACGGGCTGCTTTGACAGAGGCGCGTGAAGATTTGAACTACGAAGAGCGCAAAGATCGCTAAGACAGCACAAAGGGGAGAAGGAAGGGCGGTTCTTCGAACCGCTATGAGAGCAGAAGGCAGGACGGGGTACAGGATGATTTGAGGTTGCTCGACACCATTGCTCTGTTGAAACTTCAGCATTTCTACGCCGCGTTCGCGGCGGATACTCAAGAAAAGACAAAGCCGAAGATATTTTGTCATCCCGAGCGTAGTCGAGGGATCTCCCGCCACAGCTAGCAGGCTGTATGTTGCTGTATTCAAACTGTTTGCCCAATTCGGCGGGAGATGTTTCGACTCGCTTTGCTCGCTCAACATGACATTTTGTTGAGTATTGTCATTGGGAGAGGAGCGCAGCGGAGTCGAACGGATCTTCCGTTCCAGTAACGAGCGCTTTGATTGCGTCGAAGCGTTCGGCTGCATATTACTGATTTCAAGGGGAGATCCTTCGACTGCGGGACGTCGAACGTCCCTTCGCTCAGGATGACAGATCGGGGGCGTATGTTGCTGAATAGATGATGTTTGTTGATCTATGTCTTTGGGCAAACTGACGTTACGACGGATAGCTGATGTGCGTTACCCCTCCGAGTAAAACCCATCCGGTTGGAGTTCGTGGAAACGGCCGGTCTGCCATAGGTGCCGACGAACGTCGACGCACAGATCGCATCTGCTGATATAGCCTGTCTGTCGCGGTTCGTAGCCGTGCGATGCAACCGCCTCCAACATCAGCACGTATGGGCCATCCTCGATCAATCGGTATGAAACGGGATGACTCTCTGGTGTGATCGCCGGATGGAGATCGTAGACACTCGCCATCCTTATGCCGGCACAAAGACCGGTGATCAGATTACCGCAGGGGTCGATGTGGAAATGTGAAGTGTTGAGCAGGTGGTCGGCACAGGTGATGCCCTCGAAACTCTCCGGGGGTGATGCCCTGAAGCACGACCTCAGGTCTGTGGTGGCTCGGCCGCTCGGGATGACACCGTAGCTCTGCGGTACCCAACTGCTCGCAGGGTCCACCGCCAACTCAGCGCATGCTTCTTCCAGCGTGTGTTTCCCGTCGTTTTCCAAACTCTCCAACAATTGGTACATCTGCGGCTGGTAGATGATCACACCTTGTGGGCCGAAGACGTGTTGACCGATTTCGACACACCTCCGGGTGTTGGCAAATGGAACGAATTCGTTGTGAAACAGAGATGCGCTGACAAGTACCCCCGGAAGGCCGGCGTCGCGCAGCCTTTCGAGCTTGAGACGCGTCACGTCGTCATCGCGGCACCAGAAGGCATTGGTTTCCAGGTAATCGATTGGAACTTGGTGTTTTGCCGCTAAGGCGATGACTTCCTCGACGAGGTCCATATTCAGTGTCGCTTCTCCACCTGCGATATGGATGCCTTGGAGACGCTGTTCCTGAGCGAGTGCTGCCAGTGACTGATCCACGAGTTCGACTGAGATCCAGTCACCCGTCTGGCGCGGTGAGCAGTTGTAGAGACAATGCCTACACCGATTCGTGCACCGGTAGGTCAGGATGAGACCGCCCGAAATCAGGTCGGGTACTCGGTGAGTTGCGAGCGTTTCTTGTTCGGGTATCACGTGGCGTGGCATCCCCTCTTCGGACTCCTTTGATAGTAGCGCAGTGTTGAGCGTGCTGCTTGGGGGAGGCTATGCAGCAGGACAAAAGACAGATTGAACCACGAAGAACACAAAGGGCACAAAGACAGCACGAAGGGAATAGGGGCGGTTCTTCGAACCGCTGAGCAGAGCAGAAGGCAGGACGGGAAGAGGATCTGAACCACGAAGCTCACGAAGGACACGAAGGAGGAAACGCAAAGATGAGTAGGAGGGCGGTTTTTTGAACCGCAAGGCAGATACAGAGTCGGAGGATGCCTCTGTTTTGATGAATTCCCGCTTCGAATGAGCGCGTACGACATAGCACCCGCAATGGCCATCGTCATCGCCATCGCCATCGAATATGGCGCTAGGGTTGTGATAGTGCCGCGACCGCGGTCGCGGTCGCGGACGCGGACTCGGACCCGATCCCGGACTCCTGTCCCTGACGCTGTCATCTGCCGCTGACCCTGATTCTGTCTCTGCCATCTGACTCTGACTCTGCCTTCTGAATCCCCTGCCACCAGCGCAACGCCATATTCGATGACGATGACGATGACGATGACGATGACGATGACGATGACGATGACGATGGCCAGGTGCTGTATCTCTCGCCGTTCGCCCCGTTCGCCCCGTTCGCCCCGTTCGCCCCGTTCGTCCCGTTCGTCCCGTTCGTCCCGTACAGCCGTCGTCCCATAGACCCGTCAACCCCTCCTAGCCAGCCAGCGCTCCGCGGCAATTAGCGCTATCAGACAGATGATCAGGAAGACCCGCAGCTGTTTCTCGCTGGCGAATGTGATGATGCGAATCCCGGCCAGACTGACAAACCGATAGTCTGGCAGGAAGCCAGAGCGGAGCGTGTTGCTCTGTTTGGGAGAAAGCCACGCTTCGGCATGTTTGAGAGTGACCGGGAAGAACGTCTCGAGGATCTGATTCTCACGAAACGCGCGAGTTGCCAGTTTCTTCTGTTTGCGGCTGCCTACCTGCTCTTGTTTCGCTAAGGCGATGTTGACCCCGCGGCTCTGCAGGTGAACCTGCACCTCGTGCGTGAACGGCTCGCGGGCAGGGGTGTAGATCCGAAGGAACTCGAGATATCGGTAGCGGTAGCGTTCAACGGTCAAACCCGCGAATGGTCCTTGCTGTTCATCGAGTTGTCGAAGTTCAGTCA
>JAAESQ010000035.1 GCA_024229275.1 bacterium
ACGTGTTTCTTTCTGGCCATGGATTTTGATAAGGCCGATTGGCAGCAAGACGTGAGCACGGTGCTCAAAACCTTTCGGAGGCTTGGTATTCCGGCAGCACTCGAGCGATCCAGGTCAGGGCGCGGAGGTCATGTCTGGGTGTTCTTCGAGGACGCGATTCCGGCCGTGTTGGCCAGAAAGATGGGCGCGTTCATCCTCACGGAGACGATGGAGCAGCGTCCCGACGTTGGGCTGGACTCGTACGACCGGTTCTTTCCGAATCAGGATACGCTGCCCAAAGGGGGCTTCGGCAATCTCATCGCTTTACCACTCCAGAACGGACCGAGAGAACACGGAAACAGCGTGTTCGTGGATGATACGTTCAACGCTTATCCGGATCAATGGGCATTTCTTTCCTCAGTTCGGCGAAGCCTTCGCAACGAGATCGAGGGATTGGTTCGCACAGCAGAGCGAAAGGGGCGCGTTGTCGGGGTCGATTTTCCCGGTGACGAGGAACCGGATCATGCGCCCTGGACCGCGCCGCCGTCGCGACGAAGGAA
>JAAESQ010000036.1 GCA_024229275.1 bacterium
AATCGCGAAGTGGGACGGCGCTTCATGGTCACCTCTCACCGGTCCCTCTGGTACTGGCGCCTCCAGCTCGGTCTCATCGCTAGCAGTTTTCGACGACGGAAACGGGGAAGCGCTCTACGTCGGCGGAAGCTTCATCACGGCCGGCGGACTGACTGTAAACAGAATCGCGAAGTGGGACGGCGCTTCATGGTCACCTCTCACCGGTCCCTCTGGTACTGGCGCCTCCAGCTCGGTCTCATCGCTAGCAGTT
Source organism: bacterium (assembly GCA_024229275.1). Lineage (GTDB taxonomy): Bacteria > Acidobacteriota > Thermoanaerobaculia > Thermoanaerobaculales > Sulfomarinibacteraceae > JAAESQ01. Next base: position 251 of record JAAESQ010000036.1, read on the forward strand.
TTCGACGACGGAAACGGGGAAGCGCTCTACGCCGGCGGAAGCTTCACCACGGCCGGCGGGGTGACTGTGAATGGAGTCGGAAAATGGGACGGAGCTTCATGGTCCGCGCTCACCGGCCCCGCTGGTACTGGCGTCTCCACCTCGGTTTCATCACTGGCGGTTTTCGACGACGGAAACGGGGAGGCGCTCTACGCCGGAGGAGGCTTCACCACGGCCGGCGGGGTGACAGTAAACAACATCGCAAAGTGGGACGGTGCCTCATGGTCCGCTCTCACTGGTCCCACCGGTACTGGCGTCAGCAACCTCGTCTTGGCACTGACTGTGCACGACGACGGCGACGGGGAGGCGCTCTATGTTGGCGGAGATTTCACCTCGGCAGGTTATATGTGGGTGGGCAACATCGCAAAGTGGGACGGAGTGTCATGGTCCGCTCTATCTTCTGGCCTCAACAATCGTGTCTATGCGCTGGCAGCGTTCGACGATGGGAGCGGGGAGGCGCTCTACGCTGGCGGTAGTTTCACTGAGGCTGGTGCTTCACATATCGCCAAGTGGGTATGCGACAAGGAGCCACCTGGAACCGTGTCAGACCTATTCAGTCCAAGTCACCCTTTGAGTACGCCAACGGCAAATGAAACCATTGACATGACATGGACTGCAGCCACAGACAATGTTGGCGTTGTAGGCTATGGGTATGAATTCAGCGCTTCTTCCTCCTGGACCTGTGATCAGGCCCAAGACACGGCAGGAACGAGCGCAACAAGCCTCCCACTCAGCGACGGTGCCTGGTACTTTCATATTTGCGCTGCGGACGATGTTGGCAATTGGGGCGCCGTCATCTCTGCTGGGCGATACTGGGTTGATATGACCGGTTCGATAGTCTTCTTAGACGGATTTGAAAGCGGTGATACCTCGGCATGGTCGAGTACGGTGCCTTAGATCAAAGAGCGAGCAATCGCGCTTCCCACTGCAAGGCACGTGAGGGTTTGAACCACCAAGCTCACGAAGGGCGCTAAGGCGGCACGAAGAAGAGATAATAGACGGCTCTTCGAGCCGTGAACGAGGCATAGGCGATGGAACGGTCGGTTCAGACTCTTGGTCTTTCACTACCGATCCGTTGGTGAGGTAGGCATCTCGAAAGGTCGATCATCCCCAGCGATTCGAAGAATCGCTCCTTCTCTCTTCTTTGCGTTCTCTTCGTGTGCTTCGTGTCCTTGGTGGTTCAAAAACTCACGCGCCAGGCGGCTTGCGTACGCGCTGGACTCGTTTCACTGCCAATTGTGCGGGTGCACCCTACACTCCGCGATACAGGGCCGCGACTGGAATCAGTTCAACCTTACCAATGCGTTTGTATTCAATGCCGGTGTAAAAGAGGATGCACCTGATCGGCCGGTTCATGGTATCGGCAAAGTCTTCGAGATTGCGAAGGTCCCGCTTTCTCGGCACCTCTGTACTCTTGATTTCAATAGCCACTGTGGATTCGCCCGAATCTATGATGACATCGATCTCACGACCGGCGCTAGATCGGTAGTGATGAAGACAGTCGGCCTCAAGGAATCCAAGTTTCCGGCGCTTTTCCAACTCCGCGATGACAAAGTTCTCCAGCTGCTGTCCGATGGCCAATGGAGTGCCGAAGGCCGCCGCAATACCGATGTCCGCGAGGTAAATCTTGCCGGCTTTGACATATCGTTTGGCTGGTCCGTACTGGTATCCCGTCAACTTGAATACAAGTTGTGACTGGACGAGGGAGTTCAGGTATTTCTTGGCGGTCGGAAAGCTGATGCCCGCCTCACGGGCCAAGTTCGAGGTCTCCAAAAGTGAACCGATAGACTGGGAAAGGTGGTGATACAACACCCTGAGACCGTCCAGATTCTCGAGGTTGGACAACATCATGAGGTCGCGAGTGAAGTATGTATCGCGATAGTTTCGTAGGATCTCTGTTCTGTCCTTTTCTCCGGCAGCCATAAGCACTTCTGGAAATTGTCCAAATAGTCTGGCTTCCCCGAGTTGGCGCTGCGCCTGTTTCAGTTGCTTGAGCGGCGCCTGTTCTTCAAAGACTCGATGCGTGGGCGGCCCAGAATCCTCTCCCCAGCAGGCAGTGGGCAAGGCTCGGATGTCGATCCTGCCTGCGAGAGAGTCCGCGCTCGCGTCAAGAAGTCCAGCCGAACTCGAACCCGTCATGAAGAAATGCGCATGCTCCTCGTCAATGGCATATTTAACGGCAACTGTCAGCAAGGGATGGCGTTGGATTTCGTCGACAATCGCCTTCTCGCCGAGAGATTGGATGAATTCCTTGGGATCGCTCCTGGCCCAATCCAGGTTGTCGAGGTCATCCAGTGTGGCGTAAGCGTATCCCGGGTAACGGTGCTTCAGCAGTGTGGTTTTCCCACTCCTTCGGGGACCCAGTAGCAGCACGCTTCTGTTGCCAGATAAGTCGATCCATCTTGGAAACATGGTTACACTTTAGCATGGATAGATTGTAAGTCTTATTACATTATAGCGCGGCTAGATCGATAAGCGTATGATGTTCATCATGGTTCAATGACTGCAGTCGCTACAACCAGCAATCGCGCTCCCCACCGCGAGGCGCGTGAGGGTTTGAACCACCAAGTTCACGAAGAGCGCTAAGGAGGAAACGCTAAGAAGGATATGAAGGCGGCTCTTCGAGCCGTGAACATGGCATATGCCGATGTAATCATCGGCTCAGTTTCTTGGTCCTTGACTGCCGATCAGCAGCAGCAACAACGCTTCAAGGAGCACTGCCCTCAGCGATTCAAAGAATCGCTCCTTCTTCCATCTTTGTGATGTCTTCGTGTGCTTCGTGTCCTTGGTGGTTCAAAAACTCACGCGCGTTTCGGCTGCGACACCCATCTCGCCCCATGCAATGCCACTCTGGTATTGCGAACCTGCCGTCCGTCCCGTTCGTCCCGTATAGCCGTCCGCCTTCTCCGCCTAATCCGCCCCAAGTCCACCCTTGATTTCCAGCAAACGACCGATTCCCTTGAAATCGACCATCACTCGATAGTCGCGCGTCGGGTATGTGCCGAAACGCAGGTCCCGATACTCCATCGTGACACCCCAGCAGCTCCCCTCGTAGCGAACCAACGCCCGATACTGCAGGAACTCTTTCTTCTGAAAGTCATAGCCGATGTGGGCATCGAGCCGAAGCGGCTTACCCCGGCCCCCGACGCTAAATCCGGTTCTTGCCTGGGAGCTGACCTTCTCGCCATTCTGCGGCGAATAGGACTCGTACCAGGTAATCGTCCCAAATCCACCGCGCCCGCCTACAGACGCCGACAGGGAACTCGACCGCAGGGACTTGTACATGGTGTCGTAGCTGGCTCGCAAGTCAAAGGTCATGCCCGAGCGCGGCGTCACACGAAGGCTTGCTCCCAGAGGTCCTCTCTGAGATTCACGGCCATCGCTCGCTGTGTTGAGAGGCTCAGAGAATGAATAGTCCTGATAGAGCTCAAGCGAGCCAAGCTCGCGCGCACCCGAGCCATCCTTCTTCTTACCAAACAGTCGGTTGGCGAGGGTGAAGCGCGCCTTGTTCGCGACTAACGGTGAGTCTACTTCGTCAAACTTCGGGACAAGATCCTGATCCTCGATATCCGATACGTAACCGTATTCAATGCGAGGTTCGACGAGGTGTTTGAACTTGGAGAAACCTCCGAGCGAGAAATTGAAGATGCGTGAAATCGACGGCCCGACAATATCCACTCCCGCAGTTCCGTACGATCGGATCAGCGATTCGTCCTCATAGTGTTGGCGATCCTCTGACAGGCGTTGGGAGTAGTAGGTCCCACGCATGCCGACCCGAGGCGTTATCGACAACCATGGCGGTCCTGGAAGGGTCACGGAAAGCTCTGGAAAGAGATCGGCGCGACCGTAGGTGCTGACCAATTCGTTCCCGCGATCGACATCGAAGAGGTTCATCGACGAGATCAAGGACCAGTAGAACGTCGACCTGCCGAGCCGGGTCGGTCGAACCCGAAGCTCGACTTCTGGCACCTGGGTCAGACGCACGTCATTGGTGGTGAGAAACGTCGTTCGCGTGTCGGCTCGAAGGTTGAGCGCAGCTGGACCCCACGATCTCGTCAGGTAGAGGTACGAGAAAGTATCGCGGCGGGTGTTCTCAACGAATGACCTCTCGAATCTCTGAAAGAAGTCAACGTCTGACAGAGCCTCTACCTGGGCCAACATACGAAAGCCCAGAAAATCGCTCTGCTGATGCAGGCCATCGACCTTCCACTGCCACTCGCCGGTCTCTTTGTCGAGGATCGTATATAGATTGACCTCGCCGAAGGCCTCTTCCTTCGGCGCCCATCGCCACTCCGAACCCAGGCCGTAGAACCCATTGCTGTAATAGTCAACCATGACTGTGGTGTCGTAGCTGCGACCGAGCGGAATATAGAGCGCGTTTCCCAGGTAGGAGCCGCCGACATTCGAGTAGCCGAAGCTCGGCATGAGAAGACCGGCCGTGCGTTCGGACTTGATCGGCCAGGTCATGTAGGGGAGGTAGAAGATCGGAACTCCCTTGACCCTCAATGTCGTGCCTTTGAAACGACCGTAGCCCTCTTCTTCAAGCAACGCTTTGCGGAAGCTGAACTGCCACGGTGGCCGGTCCCCGACCTCGCAACTGGTGAAGGTCGCGTCAAACAACCGGTAGTGTGTCTCATCGAGCTTCTCGACTTCGGCCCCCGTGAAGTGGTAGTGGGGGCCCATATCGCCGGTTGCATTGAAGAACATGCCAGTCTTGCTGTCGAGGTTGTATCGCAGCTCATCGGCCGTGAAACGGTGAGGACCCTGATCCAGCACAACATTACCGCGCGCGGTCAGGTCCTTGGTTATCTGGTTGACTTCGATTTCGTCGCAGTGGAGACGGATCTCCTGATACAAGACCTCGACGTCGATGCTGCCGCGCCAGACGTCACCCTCCATCTCCTGCTCTTTGGCACGCAGGATGATCTGCTCCTCTTGGGCGAATCCATAGGAGCACATCATGAGCAGCAGCGTCAGTGCCAAGCACCGCGCTATGGAAACTGAGGTAGCGTGTTTCAGGCGAGTCGCTCCACTATCATCGCTGCCGCTTCGCCGCCTCCAATACAGATGGCCACGCAACCGTAGGTCCCACCCGTGCGCTCCAGAGCGTTGAGGGCTGTGGTGAGAATCCGTGCTCCTGAGGCTCCAATCGGATGGCCCATCGCCACCGCACCTCCGAGCATGTTGACCTTCTCTGGCGGAAGCTCGAGTTCATGGATTGCCGCTAAAGCGACAACGGCGAACGCTTCATTGATCTCGAAGACATCGATCTGGTCGAGAGTCATTCCAGCGCGATCGAGAACAGCGCGGACGGCGCCGACCGGTGCTGTCGTGAACCACTCGGGCTCTTGGGCAATAGACGCATGGGCGACGATTCGAGCCACCGGTTTGCGCCCCATGGCCTGCGCCTGGGCTGCTGAAGATACTACGAGTGCGGCTGCTCCATCGTTGATCTTTGAGGCGTTGGCAGCGGTCACGGTTCCCTCTCGGTCGAATGCAGGTCGCAACTTAGCCATCTTGTCGAAGTTGCCCCGCTCCGGCTCCTCATCGCGATCAACAACGGTCACGGCGCCCCTTCGGCCGGGGACCTCGACTGCGACGATTTCAGCTGCGAAGGCCCCATTCTCGAGCGAGGCCAGGGCACGACGATACGATTCCTTGGCGAACTCATCCTGAGTCTCTCGCGAGAATTCATAATGTCGCGCACAGGTTTCGGCACAGTTACCCATGTGCTTGTCGCCGTAGGGATCCCACAATCCATCAGAGACCATGTGATCGAGGATCTGTCCGTTGCCCATTCGATACCCGGTGCGAGCTTTGGGAAGCAGGTAGGGTGTCGCCGACATGTTCTCCATTCCGCCGGCCACAGCCACCTGGTAGTCGCCGCAGCGAATGTCGTTCGCTGCATACATGACGGCCTTGAGCCCGGAACCACAGACCTTGTGGATGGTCACGGCACCTGCACTGTGAGGAATGTCGGCAGCGATCCCGGCCTGACGTGCCGGTGCCTGCCCGATTCCGGCCTGCAGTACATTCCCCATTACGACTTGTTCTACCTGCTTCGGTTCGACATTCGCCTTTTCAAGAGCTCCCCGAATCGCGGCCGCGCCAAGTTGGGGCGCTGGCACCGAGGCTAAGCTCCCGAGGAATGAACCGATCGGCGTTCGAGCCGCGGATAGGATCACAACATCGTCATTCGCCATGTCTTCTCCAAATCCAAAATGTAGGTGACTGTTGCTTTCCAATGGTGGCGCTTTGTGGTGAACCGTTCATTTGCTCGGCGCCACTCGACATGAGAGTCTCCAACCTCCAAGGAACAGTCCCTCGCCGGCTATTGTAGCGGCACCACGCGCAGCTTGATCAGTTCTGCCGAAGTTATCCTTGCCTGCGTACAATAGTGGCCATGCGATTCTTGGCGATCGATCCGGGTGGGCGCCGATTCGGTGTTGCACGGGGTGACGACGATACCGGGTTTGCGACCCCTTTGGAAGTCGTGGAGTATCGCACGCTCAGAGCCGCCGCCACAACGATAGCTGAGAAGGCCAAGTCGGTCGGCGCTGCCGGGGTTGTGATCGGATTGCCGACCAATGCCGACGGTGAAGAGACCGATGCCTGTGCGCGTTCACGTGCTCTAGCTCGCGAGATCGAGGCGCACGGCATCACGACCCATTTTCAGCCGGAGTACCTTTCAACCAATGAAGCCCGTCGACGGGCTCGGCAAGCAGGCCGGCGCAAAGGTCAACCTGTCGACGATCTTGCGGCTCAGGTCATTCTCGAGGAGTACTTCTCATCACTTTGAATCGGCGCATACTCGCGGTCTTATTGATAGCCGGCTTGACCTTCCTCGGCCTCGTCATTTGGTGGGGCCTGCTGCGTCCCGGGTCATTTCAGGCTGTCGATGTCGAGGTACGTCCCGGAATGCCTGCCATTGCGATACTGGGCCAACTCGAGGAGATGGATCTGCTGCCCTCAGCGTCCATCGGTCGAGCCTACCTCGTCGTCCGTGGTCGCGACCGCGCCCTTCACTACGGTTGGTATCGAATCCCAGCACGGAGCCGTCCGGTCGATGTGCTCGAGCAAATCCTCGACGGCCGGGTCACCACTCTCAAAGTGACTATCGTCGAGGGCACATCCGCAGCGGAGGTCGGGGATCTCTTCACAGCTCACGGTCTGGTCTCCGCAGGGAACTGGGAAGCGTTGATTCAGAACACCGAGGCTATTCAAGACCTTGCCCCCAATGCCGTGTCGCTGGAGGGATATCTATACCCCGACACCTACAGGTTCGCAGTAGGCCTTGCGCAGGAAACGGCGGTTCAGGTCATGATCGACCGATTCCGCGAGGTGTGGAGTGCGGAACACAGAGTTGGCGATCAACCGTGGGGCACGCTCGAAGAAATTGTCACGTTAGCCTCCCTGGTTGAAGCCGAGACAGCTGCGCCGCAGGAGCGGGCTCGAATCGCGGGCGTTTTCGTCAACCGTCTTCGCCGCGGCATGCTGCTGCAATGTGATCCTACGGTTGTCTACGGTCTCAAGCGACGCAATGAGTGGACAGGCCGCCTGCTGCGAGTTCACTGGCTGATTGACGACCCATATAACACGTACCGATACCCCGGTCTCCCACCGGGTCCTATCAACAATCCAGGCCGAGCGGCTCTCGCCGCCGCACTGCATCCAGAAAAGAACGAGTATCTCTATTTCGTCGCCAGTCCCGGAGGCGGCCACACGTTTTCCCGCACATTGCGGGAGCACAACCGAGCCGTTGCCGAGTGGCAGCGCTCTCGCCGTTGACCCTTGTTGCGCCCAATGGTAGCGTTGAGGGATGGGGGAGTATTAGATGCAATACAGGACCTTTGATTCATACGTCCTGTTCAAGAAGGTCCATCAAGACGAGCTTGGGCATTTGTATCGCGCAGGAGAAATCACACCGGAGGGCCTTGCCGGGATGCGGTGGCTGCGCGTGCTTGATGGGGAGGGCGTCGTACCCACCGATTTGGTCGAAGCTTTTCCCGACGCGGGAAAACTCGCCGGCTTCCTGAAGTCTGCGAACACCGCCACCAATCCACGCTTCATCGACAACGATGAGGCTCCGGGAATCGCTTGGGACTACGTCGCTGCTCAGCCACTCAATCTGATCTACGAGAAGGTCCACACTGAAGGTTTCCCGGTTCCAGTCGACAATGCGTTGCTGATCATGGAAAAGATCGCGATGGCGCTCTCAGCTGGACTGACGATTGAGTTCGGCGGCAAGCCGGTAGTGCACGGCTTTCTGCTTCCGAGCTTGATTCAGGTCAGTAACGACGGTGAGGCCGTGGTTTCCGGCTTTGGCCTCGGCGGGAAACTTCTTGCCGCCCTCGATATTCCCTCGGTGGCACCATCGGTCAAACCCTACCTTGCTCCAGAGGTCATCATCACGCGCCAGACCGGGAGACGAGGAGACATCTACTCACTCGGAGCCATCCTCTATCATCTCCTCACAGGGAAGCCGCTTCCGGCCGAGCCAGACCAGCGTGACGGATGCATCGACAGCGCCGAACTTGCGTTCGAGGACGAACCGGTACCGGACGACATCAAAGCTCTTCTTGGACGAACATTAGCGACGAAGCCAGAGGACCGCTTCTCTTCTGCTGCAGACTTCAAGAAAGAACTCGACAAGCTCCTCTACGGAGGCGCCTACAGTCCGACGACCTTTAATCTGGCGCTGTTCATGGATAGGCTCTTCCGAGCTGAGATCGAAACTGAGGAACGCGAACGAGAGAGCGAAACGGACCTCGATGTAGCTCCGTATCTCCAACCCGAGCCCGAGATCGAGCCTGAAACGACCTCACCCGTTGCAAAGGTTCCTTCTTCAGGTCCCCCAAAGGGCCTCTGGTTAGGAATTGGAGCAGCCGCTGTTGTGGCCGCGGTTGCCATCACAGCGGTAGTGATGATGGGCCGGCAGCCCCCTCAACCTGAGCTGCCACCAACTCCAAGCCCGGAGCAGATCGAAGAGCAGCGGCAGGCAAATGAAGCTACATATCAGAGAATCCTCCAAGAGGAGATGGAAAAGCAGAAGGCAGAGATGGAGGATCGGCTCCTGTCGGAGATCAAGAACCGACAAGATCGTATCGAACAACTCCAGCAAAGAGTGATCTCCATGGAGCAACAGGCCAAGAGCGGTCAAGAGAGTTCTGACGAGCGTCGCGAACGAGAAGCGATTCAAAAACAGATCAAGGCTGAGGAAGAGGCTCAGCGACAGCGCGAAACAGAACTCGAAGCACTTCCGCAACTTGCAGAGGAGCAGGCCAGAATCGTTGCCGCAGATACCGTGGCACAGCTCGAAACAGCCCCCAGAGTCGATGAAAGCTCCACACAGAGCGCGGACGCTGTATTAACGCCACAGGCGGCTGTCGCTACACCGACTCCTGTGCCGCCACTCCCAACGCCGACGACAGTACCAAAACCGACTCAGGTCCCAGCACCGTCCGAGCAGGCCACAGCAGGTCGATTCGTCGATCCTCAGAATGTTGACGCCCTGCCCACTGTAGACAAGAGGGTCGTTCCACCGTGGTCGCGGTCTGCAATCAGATCTGAGCGCAATGGTGTCGTCATTGTCAATGTGCTCGTGACCGCGCAGGGGCAGGCGGAGCAGGTTGAACTCATTAGAGCCGACCATTTGCGTTTCGGTATCCCCGAGGCAGCGGTGGCCGCTGTTCGCGAATACACGTTCATACCGGCGACAAAAGCAGGCGTCAATGTGAAGACACAAGTGACAGTTGCTGTCGTCTACGATTTCACTCGCTGACACCGAAACTCACGGAACAACGAAACAGGCCGAGCCCAGAAGCTCGGCCTGTTTGCCATCTGGGGAGCCGCAGGGGCTAGGAGAGTCCCTGCTGCTTCACGCCGAGACGGAGTCGCTTGTAGCGACCAAAAAGAGGTTCAGACCTCAACTCGCTCGCGAAGAGTCTTGCCTGGTTTGAAGTGCACATACTTCTTCTTGGGAATAGTGATCGTTGCGCCGGTCGCGGGATTTCGTCCCTGACGCTCACCACGCTGTTTGGTGGAGAAGGTACCAAAACCAGGAATGGTTACTTTCTCACCAGCGTCGAGAGCCGCAGCAATAATTCCCTTTCCGGGCTGTGCTGAAAACATCACATCAAGGATGTCCGCTGCTTTGCCCTGACTCAGGCCTGTTTTCTTCGCGAGCTTCATCGCCATCTCAGTCTTGTTCATTTTGACCTCCTGACCTCACAAGTGCTTTCTCGCATTATTGGGTGGGCGCTCATAGGCTGTCAAGGTAACTGGGCAAAGAAATCTCTGGGTATGTATCTTGGTTGTCCTGAATGCTGAACAGAATCGTGGCTGTTCACGAGGAGGTATTGTGGATTTGAAGCTGCGTGGAAAACGAGCACTTGTGACCGGATCGTCGCGCGGAATCGGTCGGGCGATTGCCCTGTCTCTGGCTGATCTCAAAGTGGATGTGGCCATTAACTACTTGCGGAACCGGACACGTGCAGAAGAAACTGCGAGCGAAATCAGAGCCCGCGGTGTCTGCGCCCTAGTGCTGAAGGGCAACGTCGCCAACCCTGACCATGTCTCGAGATTGTTCGATCGGATTGACGAAGAGTGGGGTGGTCTAGAGATTCTGGTGTCGAACGCTGCCTCCGGGGTTCTCAAACCCGCCTCAGAGCTGACCCTTAAGCATTTCGATTGGGCGATGCACATCAACGCCGCAGCTCTCCTGCCGCTCATCCAGAACTTCGAAGGGCTTTCATCACAGGGAGAGAAGTCTCTCGTGGCGGTGTCGTCGCTGGGGGCGATCCGAGCAATACCAAACTACACAGCGGTTGGGGCCTCAAAAGCAGCTCTCGAATCAATGGTTCGTCATCTCGCAGCAGAATACGCCTCGGAGGGAATTCGGATCAATGCGGTCTCGGCAGGAACTGTGGACACAGATGCCCTGCTTCACTTCCCGAACAGAGAAAGCCTTCTCGAAGAGGCGCGCAACCGAACGCCGGTCGGAAGGTTGCTGGTGCCGCAAGACGTGGCAAACACCGTGATCTACCTCTGCACTCCGTTTGCCTCGATGATTCACGGCCAGACGTTGGTTGTGGACGGAGGATACTCGATCCTGGCGTGATTGGGGGGGAGATGGCTATGCGGGACGGACGGGACGAACGGCTATACGGCAGGACGGCAGGTCCGCGAGACTCGAAGAGCATTGCATAAGGTAAGACTGGAGCCTCAGCGAAACGCGCGTGAGGTTTGAACCACTAAGGTCGCTAAGCACACGAAGAAAACGCAAAGAGGAAAGAAGGAGCGACCTATGTGGCAGGGCTTCGACGACCGAGCAGTGGTCGCAGATATCGACCGGTATGTGAAGCAGAGTGTGCTGCGACTAACTCCGGTACGCCCTCGACAACGACCAAGCCTCCACCCTCGCCTCCTTCCGGTCCGAGGTCAATGATCCAGTCTGCCGTCTTGATCACGTCGAGATTGTGCTCGATGACGATGACCGTGTTGCCACGATCAACAAGGGCATGGAGCACTCCGAGCAGCTTGCGGACGTCATCAAAATGAAGTCCCGTTGTCGGCTCGTCGAGAAGATACAGAGTCTTACCTGTCGCACGTTTTGCCAGTTCACGAGAGAGCTTGATTCGCTGAGCCTCTCCCCCGGACAAAGTCGTTGCCGCCTGGCCTAGGTGCAGATAACCGAGACCGACGGCGCGAAGTGTCTCGAGAACTCGGTTGATCCGAGGGATCGCAGCGAAAAGATTGCTAGCGTCGTCGATCGTGAGGTCGAGAACGTCTGCAACATCGAGCCCTTTATAGGCCACTTCCAATGTCTCTCTGTTGTACCGCCTCCCGTGACAGACATCGCACATGACGAAGATGTCCGGCAGGAAATGCATCTCGATTCGCAGTTGGCCTGCCCCCTGGCACGCTTCACAACGTCCGCCCTTGACATTGAAGCTAAACCTGCCCGGTTTGTAGCCGCGAGCACGAGCTTCGGTGGTGGCTGCAAAGAGGGATCGAATCGGGTCGAAAACCTTGGTGTAAGTGGCAGGATTTGACCGAGGAGTTCTGCCAATCGGAGACTGGTCAATAGCGATAACCTTATCGAGATCATCCCACCCTTCAAGGGCTGAATGGCGACCCGGCCGATTCAGTGCACCGTACAGCTCACGCGCCACGGCTTTGTGGAGTATCTCGTTCACCAGTGTTGACTTACCCGAGCCCGAAACGCCGGTGACACAGATCAATCGGCCAAGTGGAAACGACACATCAATCTCGCGAAGATTGTGCTCTGCCGCACCGCGAATGGTGAGCATCGTGCCGTTACCGTTTCTTCGTTCGCCGGGAACTGCAATGCTCTCCCGTCCACTCAGGTAGCGTCCGGTCAGGGACAGGTCGTGCTCGGCGATCTCGTTTGGAGCACCTTCGGCCACGATTCGGCCACCTTGGGTCCCGGCGCCTGGCCCCAGATCGATCACCCAATCCGCCTCTCGGATAGTCTCTTCGTCATGTTCGACGACGATCACTGTGTTTCCGAGATCCCGCATCCCACTGAGGGTTCCAAGCAATCGCCGATTGTCACGCTGGTGGAGACCAATGGACGGTTCATCCAACACATAGAGGACACCCATGAGTTTGGATCCTACTTGCGTGGCTAGTCGTATACGCTGGCTTTCACCGCCCGAAAGAGTCCCCGCCATCCGGTCCAAAGTCAGGTAGTCGAGACCCACCGCCTCGAGAAAACCGAGGCGATCTTCGACCTCACGCAGAATCTTCTCCGCGACCTGGCGATCGCGAGGGCTGAGCTCGAGCGAAACGAACCACGCTAGCGCCCGGTGTACCGGCAGAGCTGATACCTGAGGTAGGTTCTGTCCCTGAATTCGCACAGCCTTGGCCTCGGGACACAGGCGCGATCCTGAGCACGCTTGGCAGGACGCAAACGACATATGACGCTCAAGATCACGGCGAATCTCCTCCGAGGAGGTTTCCTTGTAGCGGCGCTCAAGACGGGTGACGACACCCTCGAAGACGTCGCGGTAACGATAGTCGCCCTTGCTGCCATGCCACACGAATTCAAGCGCCTCTTCGGATCCAAACATGATGTAGCGCCGGATGTCCTCCGGAAGCTGCCTCCAGGGAGTATGGAGATCGAATCCGAGATGCTCGCCGAGTTGTTGGAGCTGGCGACGCATCCACGAACCTGCATCGCGACCTACTGTTGCCAAGCAACCGGCATCGATCGATCGATCGGGGTCGAGCACCAGCATCTCGGGATCCACCTCACGGATGGATCCCAAACCCGAGCACACCTTGCACGCCCCTTGCGGCGAGTTGAAGGAAAAGAGACGAGGCGAGATCTCTGAGAAGGAGAAACCGCAGTCCGGGCATGAGTGGCGAGCTGAGAGTACAAACTCATCGCCATCAGTGACCCACACTCTGACCAGACCTTCTGCTACACGAAGGGTCGTTTCGAGAGAATCTGCGAGTCGAGAGGCGACACCTTCCTTCGCAACCAGGCGATCAACGACAACTTCGATCGTGTGTTTCTGGTTCTTGTCCAATGTCGGTGGGTCCGCAAGATCCACCACATCACCGTTTACACGAGCCCTGATAAATCCCTCGCGAACCATCTGGCTGAACAAATTCCGATGCTCGCCCTTGCGCCCGGTCACCACTGGAGCGAGGATCTGATAGCGTGTACCCTCCGGCAATTCAAGCAAGCGATCCACCATTTGCTGCACAGTCTGCGGGCGAATCGGCTGCTCGCAATCCGGGCAGTAGGGAATCCCAATCGAGGCCCACAAAAGCCTCAGGTAGTCATGGATTTCAGTCACCGTGCCTACGGTTGACCTTGGATTTCGTGAAGTTGTTTTCTGCTCGATCGATATCGCAGGGGAAAGTCCCTCGATCGTGTCGACGTCCGGTTTGTCCATCTGCTCGAGAAACTGTCGAGCATAGGCTGATAGCGACTCTACGTAACGCCGCTGCCCTTCGGCGAAAAGAGTATCGAAGGCAAGCGACGACTTCCCAGATCCCGACACACCCGTAATCACGACCAATTGGTTGCGAGGGATCGCGACGTCAATGTTCGCGAGGTTGTGCTCTCTTGCCCCTCGAATGAGAATTTCGTTGCGCATATTGTTTCGTGTTCCTCCGCCGCTCGACGACTCTCAGGTTAGCGCGACTGGTGCTCTTTCAGCGCCTGTTCGGCTTCACGGTCGAGAGTCCGGCGACGTAGCGTTTCCCGCTTGTCGTGGACATTCTTTCCACGTACGAGCGCGATCTCGAGCTTGATCCAATTCCCCTCAAGCACCATGGCGGTAGGAACCACCGTGAGTCCCTTTTCGGCTACTTTGGCGGCGAGGCGGAGTATTTGCCGTTTGTGCAGGAGCAGACGTCGTTTGCGAATAGGGTCGTGTGGCGAATAGCCTGCATTTTCATAGGCACCGAAATTACACCCGATGAGAAATGCCTGCCCGGCCTCGAATCCCACGTAGCCTTCTTTGAGATTCACTCTGCCTGCGCGCGCAGCCTTGACTTCACTCCCCGACAGCTCCAAACCTGCGGTCTCGGTCTCGATGACATGGTAAACGTGTCGAACCTGACGGTTGCGGGCCAAAATTCGGCGGTCGCTGCTCACTAAACCACCTTCGCCAGTGCCTCGACAAGTCCAGGTTCAAATTGCCGACCCGAGCCTGCATTCAGAATCTCCATAGCGCGCGCCGAACTCACTCGATCACGGTAGCTCTGCGAGGAGGTGAGGACGTCATAGACCTCAGCTACATGGACGAGACGCGCCAACTTCGGGATCGCATTGCCTCTGAGCCGGTCAGGGTAGCCTTCTCCATCCCAGCGTTCATGGTGATGGCGTACCGCTGCAGTGATCTGAGGAAGGCCTAGATCACCGAGAATCTTCTCCCCGACAGCGACATGTCTCTGATATGTGCGCTGTTCGTCGGCTCCAGGCGAGCGGTGTCGATACAGGCGATCATAGTCAAGCTCTCGCATACCGATATCGTGGAGGAGTCCGGAAATTGCGGCGAGTTCAACATCGTCTTCATCCCACCCGAGTTCTCGAGCTATCTTCCAGCTCAATCGCGAGACGTTCTTGGAATGTTCCTCAAGATCGGGGTAGGTCCGTTCGCCAGGAACAAGCAGTCGCTGCGCAATCGCTCGTCGCGAGAAACGCAAACGTGCAAGCTGACTTTCCAACCTCGCTCTACGGCGAAGGCGCTCTGACCCGGTTCGAACAGATCGACAACCACTGGCCGCAAGAATCGATCCTACAAACGCCCAGCTCTCTTCAAAGAGGAGGACGTCAGTCGCGATTACGGAATGAGGTTCCGCAACCTCTCCACCGGAGAGTTTGCGAATGCCGACCCGCCAATTGGCCGAGTCGACGGGCGCGATCCCGACGCCTCCCATGGTCTCGGTTTGATGACGGAGAAGTGCGTTTTTGTCGAACTGCTGCATCGCCTCAGTTGCGAATATGACAGTCGTCGCCGCTTTGCTGGCGATAATGGTGAGAGCTATGCCATAGATTCCTGGAAGCTCGATCACCTTTCCGACGGTCTCGAGAACTCCTGCCAGCCCGCGTGAGTCGAGCATTCCTTCAAGATACGAGAGATGTCTATTGCCGACATGAATCTCTGCCGATCTCGGTGTCCTTGATTTCGGACTGACCTCGTCCGTTGTTTCTTGCTCACCGTGAAGCCCGGCCCTCCTGATCAGTGACATCACGGAGTTTGCGATGGCTCCTGCCCGGTCAACGTCTCGAGGACTAAACTGACGCTTTCGGCCCTTGTCGCGGGCATCTACAAACCCAATCAAACCTGAATTTGTGTACAACGGCACGAGAAGAAGGCGCGCAGTTCCCGCGCCCTCGAGATAACCGGCAATCTCTGGACTTCGATTGAGATCGTTGAAGGCTTGTGGTGTAGAACGGATCTCGCGTGCTTTGACGACAAGCGGAGATCCCTGGTGGTGCTCGCTGGCGAGCGCATCACGCTTGCCGAACCCGTACTGAGTCATCAGGACATAGCTACCGTCTTCCGCCTGCAGGTACATCGCAGCCTTGGTGCTGTGCACCTCCTCCAGAAATCGGAAGAGAATCTCCTTGAATGATCGTTCGAGATCTGGTGACCATCCTGGGATGTTCATCCCCATTTGCCCATACTCCCAACAACAAACTAAGACGGCGTCGCAAAGCCGTCCCTCTACTGTATCACCGGACACTAATCCTTTGCCGGCAATCCTTGGGTTGGCACACAGAGAGGACTCGAATGGCACCGAGCGACCACATGCTAGAATCGCCTCATATGGGTCCACTCTTGGCGGTCTGTCTCCTCGCAGCTCTCGAGGCAACCGAGCCCCTGACCGTCTCGGCCCAGCGAGAACGTGGGGCGATCGAAGTTTCCTTCGAACTGACGTCCGACCTCCCTGAATCCTTTGTCGCCGCACTTCCTACGGGGGCTCAGGTTCGTGTGGTCTACGCGGTTCGCGTCCGAGGCGCACGCAAGTTGTGGTGGGATCGACGACTGTGGCGTGGCGAAGTTACGTCAGCGGTTACTTTTGATCCTGTGATTGGTCGCTACCTGTGTGAGCTTGTCCTCGATAGCGCCATCGTGGCAAGTCAAGAAGTAGATACACCGGAGGAGGCTCAAGAGTGGCTCAAGGCTCCACCTGCGGTTCGTTTGATCCTGCCGGAAGTTAAGAACTTAGAGAAGTTGAGAGTGCGTGTCCGAGTCGTTTTCGCCTCGCACACGAAGTGGTTGATTCTGCCGGAAGTTGACGGAACCGACTGGATTCAAGTTCCTGTGGGAACAAAGCCGTGAGCGAATGGGTCCGCGCCTGGCACAGATATCGTAGGCAGAATCGCTTTCTTATTGCATCGTTTCTTCTCCTGCTCGGCCTCTCTGTGCTGGCAGCCTACCTCCTCCAGAGGGCCAACGCGGTGTCTCCCCAGGACCTCACGAACCGATTGCTACTGTTTGTGCTCTGGTATCTGGATGTTTCTCTCATCCTGGTGCTCGCCTTCATTCTCAGTCGCAACCTTTTTCGCCTAGCCGTCGAGCGCAAAAGCGGAGTCCTCGGAAGCCGATTTCGTACCAAGCTGGTTCTGACATACATCGGTCTTTCCCTAGTCCCGGTGATCTTTATTTTTCTTGTAGCGAACAACCTTTTACAGCGATCTATCGACAGGTGGTTCTCAGCACCGGTCGAGGAGGTTCTCAGCGGGTCGGCTGAAATCGCGGAGGAGATTCGTGAGTTGATCATGGGGCGGTTGGAGCAGCAGGCTCTTCGCGCGTCTGCACATCTGGAGCACTCTTCCGGCCCGGATGAACTCACGCACCTTCACGGGATGATGGGTGTCGACTTGATTGCAATCTATGAAGAAGGAAACCTCGTACACGCCATTACCAATGCACGTCGCATTCCGAGTTCTCTGCCCCCCCTCGACCGGCAGATTCTCAGGAAGGAGGGTCGCCGCGCCGATCGCTGGCGAGGCGGTCTGTTGATCAGGGCCTGGCAGCCCATCGGAGAGGCCGGGAATGTGGTCGTTGTCGGTGACATGCTGCCCCACGAGGTTTTGCTTCACCTCGAACGAGCCACAGCCGCTCATGCCAACTTCCAAGAGATGAAGCTCCAGCAAGGAACGATCAGCTCGACCACAGCCCTTGTCTTTTTGGCGATCACATTGCTGCTGCTCTTTGCAACCGTCTGGCTCGGCCTGTTCCTGTCACGCCGATTCACTGATCCACTTCTCGCCGTCGCTAGCGCGACCCAACGGGTGGTTGACGGCAGGGAGCTGGAGGAAGTCTCAGTTCCTGCGTCCGACGAGGTCGGCGTTCTCGTTGACTCATTCAACGCTATGGTTCGTCGGGTTCGGGCCACCGAGATGGAGATCCTAGCCTCGAACCAAGAGCTTGGGACGATTCTCGCGACCGTTCCAACCGGTGTTCTGACGCTAAACTCCGAAGGCACAATGTTTCGCCCAAACTTCGCGGCATCACGACTTTTCAGCCAGAAGTCTTGGGCCGGAGAATGGCAATCGATTTCTGAGCTGCACTGCGAGGGCCTCGAACCGCTTGCCCAAGCACTTGACAGTATCGATCCCGGAGGTGACGGGCGCCAGGTTGTACTCGAAAGCGGCGGCACTGCAAGGGTCGTTGATGTCACTCTGCAGCAACTTCCGGGAGGCGGGCGTGTCGTCGCCGTCGATGACCTGACTCAGCTGGTGCGCGCTCAAAGGCAAGCTGCATGGTCGGAGGTTGCGAGGCGCATAGCCCATGAAATCAAGAATCCACTCACACCCATCAGACTCGCTGCTGAGCGGATCGAGCGTAAGGCTCGAGGACTGGACAATCCACTGCAGCAGACGTTGATCTCGAGTTGCGAGGCCATCGTCGCGCATGTTTCAGGTCTCAAAGAGCTGGTTGATGCTTTTCACAGCTACGCTCGAATGCCGGCCGTCAACCCAAAACCTTCACAGATTGGTCGTCTTTTCCATGAAGTCGTTTCTCTCTATGAGAATCTCCGCAGCAATCTGAAAGTCACACTTAACCTGGTGGACGACGAACTTCGTGCACACGTTGACCCGGTGCTGATTCGCCAAGCTCTGGTGAACCTCCTCGACAACGCTGTCGAGGCGACCCCAGCCGCTGGTGAGATTCAGGTTGACGTTGATCTCGAGGAATCAGACCTCACTGTCACGATCTCTGACCGAGGTTCGGGACTACCGACCGACGATCCGGAGCTTCTCTTTCAACCCTTCTTCTCCACAAAAGGTCGTGGTTCAGGGATGGGACTGGCTCTTGTACATCGAATCGTGGCGGACCATGGGGGGACTCTCGAGCTTTCCCAGCGCGCCGGAGGCGGGACTCTTGTGAGGATGGTTCTTCCTGGCGCCGTCATCCAGGAACCCGTCTGAACCAACCCGAGTCGGTAATGTACCGCGTTGACCACCTATTCGCCCCTTGATACCATCCAGTAGTCATGGTTTATCCAGGAAATACAGAGCTTTCCAGTCAAGCACAAGAACGAGTTCTGACAGCGTTCCGGCAGGTTATCGGCAAGTTACAGGACAACGCTCGAGACGAGGCTTTGATTGGTCTCGAGTTTGTTCTGAGGCTTGATCCAACCTTCGCACCGGCAACCAGCCTCCAGCAACAGCTTGAGAGCGGC
>JAAESQ010000037.1 GCA_024229275.1 bacterium
ACTCCAAGTTCCAGCTGCGTCCGGCAAAGATACAACCGCCACGCAGTTGTGTTGAGCACACTTGACGTCGCGATCGTTCCAGCCCTTTCGTACCACCGCCGGTACAAGTCTCCGGCTGCTTCACAATGACCAGTCCGAAATGAAAAATCGGCTACAGCAAAAAGCTCATCTCGACTCAGGGCCGCAACTGGAACACCGTCAAGTATTGTCCCGCCATCGTCGTGGAGTGCCGAACGCAATTGAGCTGCAAGTTCGCGCTCCGACAGTCCCGTCAAATCGCCGCCTTGAATTGCAGCCAGTCTCGGTGTCACCCGAAGACTTCCGAGTTCGGCGCCACTCTCCCACCCTCGCCGAAACCGCCGTGCTACTCGCTGGTAGGTCGCATCCAACAGTTCTGCCCGGGCCGTGAACGCCAGGATGGCGCAGGCATCGTCCGGTTCACCACCTCCCATTGCTGCGTGAAAAGCTTCGAGGCGATCTAGCGCGCTTTCAGCGTCCGATCGCTCAAGAAGCAGCGGTACCGCTCGTTCAAGCGCCTCACGATCGCCTGGGTCCTTCTTCAATCTCTGCAAACACGCGGAAAGTGAATCACCGGCACGAACTCGCTGCACCTGATCAATGAATGGGCCTGGCGGTAGGAAGCCGAGAATGCGATCGACTTCGTTTCCGTCAGGATCGACAAAAACGACCATGGGAAAGCTCTGCACTCCATACTGCGATGCCAGTTCGAGTCCTTCTTTCTCTGCGTTCACTCTCAAGGCAACTAGATTCCCAAGTTCTT
Source organism: bacterium (assembly GCA_024229275.1). Taxonomy (GTDB): domain Bacteria; phylum Acidobacteriota; class Thermoanaerobaculia; order Thermoanaerobaculales; family Sulfomarinibacteraceae; genus JAAESQ01. The sequence goes on from JAAESQ010000037.1 coordinate 782, forward strand.
CACGGACGTCGGCGTCCGAAAAAGTCTCGGCATCGTATCTCCGACACCAGCCACACCAATCAGTATAGAAATCGATCATGATGATCGTATCCCGCTGCCGAGCCTCAGCTTGCGCCTGAGCGAAGTCTCCCTTGAACCATGTCCCACTTCCCGACGGGCTGCAGGCTTGAAGAAAAACCGCAGTGACGGCAGTCAAACTGATCAGCACTCTCTGCATTCCACTCTCCAAATCAACGATCTCGAACCAAGGGCCGCGTTTCACGCTAGTGAATCATACGGAAGAGCATGGCGGTCGTACAGCTTTGCCCGGCCACACCTGTAAAGGTGTAACCATTTGTCATACGAACTCCTTCCAGCTTCGTTGCATGGAGTCTGCAATCTCTGTTCTCCTCCAAGTCCGGCTGCCTACAAAATCGTGTTACATTTGCTCGTCTTCAGAGAATCCCGCAGGAGAAAAGCATGACAGAAGAGAAGAGCAGCTGGCGGTTCCCTCGTACCTTCTGGACCGGCAATGCGGCAGAACTCTGCGAACGAGCCGCGTATTACGGCACGTTCATCGCGCTGAGAACATATCTCATACGAGTGGTTGGATTGGACGACGTACAGGCTGGAGTCGTCGCCGGCTGTTTTGGCGGTTGGATCTACCTGGTGCCCTTCTTCACGGGTGCGCTTGCCGAAGGATGGGATTTCGAAAAGCGCTCGCCCTTGCATTTGCCCTGTTGACTGTCGGCTATGCAGTACTTGGCATGTTCAGCACGCTGTCCCCCGTCATTGTCGGTCTCCTACTGATAGTACTTGGCGGGTCATTTGTGAAACCGGTCATCACCGGTACGGTCTCAAAATCATCCAGTGCTGCCAACCGCGCGCGTGCGTTCAGCATCTTTTACATGGTTGTCAACATCGGATCATTCACCGGCAAGACAATCGTAGCGCCGATGCGCATTCAGATGGGTGTGGAAACGGTCCCGTGGTTTTCAGCCGGCGCCTCTCTATTGGCTCTGATCCTGGTACTCCTCGTCTACCGGCCACCTGACGACAGCGACGCACAACCGAAAGACTTCCGTGAAACCCTCGAAGGTATGTTGATGGCGGTGAGCAACCTTCGGTTCCTCGCGCTGATTCTCATCACTGCCGGATTTTGGGCAATTCAGGGACAACTTTACGCCGCCATGCCCGACTACGTGCTGCGGATGGCCGGTGAGACATACAAACCCGAGTGGTACGCGAACGTCAATCCACTGGTGGTCGTCCTCTTCGTCGTTGCTATCACTCAGTTGGTGCGTAAGTGGAAGCCGCAGAACTCAATGCTTGTCTCTATGTTCCTCATTCCACTTTCCTCGCTGACGATGGCAGCATCGGCGATGTTCCAGGAGAATTTCCACGTCCTCGGTCTCTCGATTCACCCGATCACAGCGATGATGGTCATTGGTATCTCGATCCAGGGTCTTGCGGAGTGCTTCCTGAGCCCACGATACCTTGAATACGCATCGAAGCAGGCACCACGAGGAAAAGAGGGTGTTTTTCTTGGCTTCTCCCACATCAACACCTTCTTTGCGTGGACGTTCGGCTTTATCTTCTCCGGCTTCCTACTCAAGCGTTACTGCCCAGAGCCTACGACACTCTCAGCCGAGCTCCAGGAACAGCACACCGCATGGTTACAGGGACAAGCTACGATGCCTGAGGTCTACTCGCAGGCCCATTACTTGTGGTACGCCTACTCCATTGTCGGCGCGATTTCGCTCGTAGCATTGATCATCTTCATCCTGGTCACCAACCGAATCGATGCGAAAAAGGAGTCCGAAGCCACAGCTGGTTAAGCTACTCATAAATATCTCGTTAGGCTACGGCGCGTCTCCATATTCCTCCTTCATTGCAGTCCGCACGGCGGACTGCATGTAACAAAGAACCTTTTCAAACGTCTTCCGTTTGTAGGAAAGAACAGAGGGGAGACGACATGAACGCAAAACGAACACTCGCAATCATCACAATGATCCTGGTCAGCTTCGCAGGTATGGCAAGCGCAGAGGAGGCGACACGCTGGATCAATGTCAACGTAGAGGAGCACAGTGACGGCACAAAGGTTCAGGTGCACCTCCCCTTGAACCTCGTACTTGCCGTGATCGATGGCATCAACATCGAGAACTTCGACCACGGTAAAGTCGATCTCGAACTCGACGACATGGATGTGAACTGGCCCGAAGTATTCGCCGCGATCCAGGATGCTCCAGACGGAGATTTCGTCACCGTCTCTTCTCCAGATGCTGATGTCCGCGTGTCGAAGTCCGGCGGCATGATGCTGATCGACGTCAACGAAAAGGAACATGACAACGCGAACGTCAAGGTACGCGTGCCGATGTCGATGATCAACTCGCTACACATAGACGACGAGAACAGGGTCGATGTCAAAGCATTCCTGCAAAGTTTGAACGAACTGCCGGACGGCGAATTGGTTCGGGTCGAATCCGACGACGCCAACGTCCGAGTTTGGGTGGAGTGAGATGAAATACCAACGAGGTATGGGTACTGTCCCGACCGTGGCCCTAGCGGCTCTGGCCGGCATACTGACAGCGGGATTGATGATGGACTGGGTCGTAGTCGATGTCGAAACCACCGGTCCGGATGCGGTCAACCTCACGATCCCATTCCCCCTGCTCGTCGGGCGCGTGGCTGCCGCTGCTATACCGAACGCGCTGCTTGAAGAAGCCGTCATGCCTCCGGAGGTCGGTGAGAATCGTGAACTCGTTCTGGCCGCAGTGAAGGCCCTCTCCGAATGCCCCGACGGCAACCTGGTGACTGTCGATGCACCGGACGCAAAGGTACAGATCGATAAGAGGGGCGATCAGCTCTACATCGAGGTCGACGCCGATGACGCCTTGGTCCACTGCCAAGTGCCTGTCAAAGGGATTTACAAGGCACTTGATGCCTGGGACTGGAAGACGCCGGATCCTGGAATGGCCTTCAAAATCCTGGCCAGCGCAGACAACGGCGAATTGGTCTCAGTCGATGCCGAGGACGTAAAGGTATCAATCAGAATCTGGTAATGACGAACCAACGGACGGAGTCATCGTGCTTCCGCCGAGACAACTTGGTCCTAGTTGCGTGTCACATATGCCCGGCAGAGTAGCTGAACCTACCTCCTCCTGGCTCTCTCCGAGCAGATTCGCAACGAAATAGAGACCATCTCAAGAGCCCTCAGGCGCACCTGAGGGCTCTTCCCTTTGAAAGAGGCTTTTCGGCTATGCGGAACGAACGGCTGGACGGCAAAAGAAATCACAACCGCCGGTGTTCGCGCCCATACAGGATTCAGCGAGGCAATCGTCTCCGCCTGGGCCGCGGTCAACCTTGTTGCCCGCGACCTGCACCATGGTTCTGAGCCTTCGTCAGTCGAATGACTCGCGGGTCCTATTTCATCATTCATCATTCCGCGTTCATCATTTCATCCACGCTATCCTTTTGCTCATGGACATCACCTACGAGACCGTCGACAAGGACGAGACATCCATCGGCACTCTCGAGCTACGGCGCTACACCACCGACAGCGACGAACAGGGCTACGAGATTCTGATCGACGGCAGCTTCCTGATGGCTTCACATGGATCTTCGAGTGAACGTGCGATGGCGCAGCTCAGCCACGATCGGCTTGATCACCCTAAAGACGATCTCCGGGTCCTCGTCGGCGGTTTGGGAGCGGGACACACACTTCGTGCGGCGTTGGAGCTCCCAGGAACCACCTCAGTCACCGTAGTCGAGATCTCGGAGAAGGTTGTCGAGTGGAACCATCTCTACTTTGCTTCCATCAATGGCTGTGCGCTGCAAGACGATCGTGTAGCCGTTTTCGTTGCTGACCTCTTCGATTTCATCTCGCAACAAGACGCTTTCTGGGATCTCTTACTCCTGGACCTCGACAACGGACCTGGATGGCTAGCCTCTCCTGCAAACCAGCGCCTTTATCAGAAGGCTACACTCAGGCATTGCTTGCAATCTGTTCGTAGCGGCGGTGTCCTAGCCATCTGGAGTCCAGGCCCCAATGCCGAGTTCCATGCACGGTTGAACTCACTGTTCTCTCGCGTGGAGGTCGAGACAACCTCTACGATCAGCCGGACAGCTGGCGAACCGAGCAGCACAATCTACCTCGTCGTAAAACAATGACATTGGGCCCCGCCGCGGTACCATCTTGAGAACTACTCTGGAGGTATCGATGACAGCTGTCGTTGCCGTACTGCTCTGCTTCGCGACCTACGCCCTTGCATACCTCGCTTACTCACGCTTCCTCTCACAGAAGGTGCTGGCACTGCGCGAGGATGCGATCACCCCCGCACATGCGCTGGAAGACGGCATCGACTACGTTCCCACCCACCGCGTTGTGCTTTTTGGACACCACTACGCGTCGATCACTGGACTCTCGCCCATGCTGGGGCCAGCGATTGCCGTCATCTGGGGATGGCTGCCCGCAATGCTGTGGGTCGTTCTCGGCTCGGTGTTGATCGGTTGTGTACACGACTTCGGCGCACTGGTGCTCTCCTCCAGGGCTCAAGGCAAGTCGATTGGCGCGATCGCAGAGGGGCTCATGGGTCCGCGCGCCAAGTCTCTCATGCACGCCATCATCTTTTTCGGTATTTCGCTGGCGATGGGCGTCTTTGCCTACGTTATCGCAGTCCTATTTTCGCCGCAGTACTATCCCGAATCTGCCGTCCCATCCGCGGTGATTCTCTTTCTTGCCCTGATCATAGGATTCCTCGTTCGGCGCCGAGGCGCCAATCTGTGGCTGCTCATTGGAATCGCCATGATTATCGTCCTGGCGGTAGTCGTCGCATCACCGCTGTTCCCCATCAACTGGGACTCAGTCCCCGGTTGGACCTGGGTCCTCCTCGCCTATGCGTGGTTGGCCTCAGTACTTCCGGTGTGGTCGTTGCTGCAACCGCGCGACTTTCTCAACTCACTCTTGCTCTATCTTGGCCTCGGTTTGACCTACATCGGATTCTTCGTTCTCCGCCCGGCGTTCGTCGCTCCGGTGATCGACGTTCACCCAACCGGTGCACCGCCGATGTACCCTTTTGTGTTCATCGTCATCGCGTGCGGAGCGGCGTCGGGCTTTCACTCGTTGGTCTCCTCCGGGACGACTTCGAAACAGCTGGACCGCGAAGTTCACGCACGACCCATCGGCTACGGAGGCATGATCGGTGAGTCTGTGCTGGGTTTGGCAGCGGTGATCGCCTGTACCGCGGGTTTCTCGTCCCAAATCGCATGGAAGTCACACTATGGTGACTGGAGTTCCATTCAGGATCTGGGGGCCAAGATGAGTGCGTTCATCGAAGGCTGCACACGATTCGTCGGCGCGTTGGGCATTCCCGAGCAAATGGCCCGCACCCTGATTGCAGTCGTCGTGGTCAGCTTTGCCCTCACTACTCTCGACTCCGCGACACGTCTCCTGCGCTACAACCTGGAAGAGATCGGCGAGACGATTCGCGTGCGCGCTCTGTCGAATCGATACTTTTCTTCGACCCTCGCCGTCGCAGCTATCGCGTTCTTCGCTTTCTACAAGATTGAAGGAAAGGCCGCTGGCCTCGCGCTATGGCAGCTCTTTGGCTCGACAAATCAGCTCCTAGCGGGTCTCGCGTTATTGGTTGTCTCCCTGTATCTGATCGAGCGCCGTCGTCCAAGCCTCCCCTATCTGATTCCCATGCTTTTCATGATGGTAACGACGCTGGTGGCGATGACCGGCAAGCTCCGCGCCTACTGGCAACAACGAGAACTAGTGCTGCTCATCGTTGGCGGAGCGATAGCCGCCATCGCCGTCTGGCTCGTCGTCGAGGCGCTCATTGCGGTGAGACGATACTTGCGCAGCTCCCCGGTAGAGAGCCTGGAGATCGACCTGTAGGCCATTGTCCGTTCAGGCTAGACCACAACCGGCATCATCAGGGTCCTGATGATGCTGTCGCCCTGCTCTGCCGCATAGCCGTTCGTCCCGGAGAGCCGTCCTTCTCCGTCCGGCCTCTACTTCAGTTCTCGTCCGAATGGCAACAGAGCGATAGGCACTAGCTTGAGATGCTGCTTCGCGAACGGGATGCCGATGATCGTGATCGCCAGGATCAGTGCGGACACCAAATGCGCGAGCGCAATCTCCCAGCCAAATAACACCAGCCAAAAGATGTTAAAAATGAGCCGCAGAGGGCTGTCCGCCTCAGGATGGGTCACCAACTCTTTGCCAAAAGGTGCAAAAGTCGCCACACCGAGTTGGATTGACTGGAGACCGAACGGAATACCGATGATGGTCAGACAGGTCAAGAGACCACCAAAGATATATCCGAGCGCGGAAATGAATCCTCCGAAGACGAGCCAGATGATGTTGCCGATCAGACTCATTGATCCTCCCCAAATTGATGCCATAGGTCACGCCGCTTCTCACCTTCTTCACCAGGAGGAATGAAGTCGTGGACCGTTTCAAAAGACCCAGCCCAGTTCAGCGGAGGGAATCCATCACCCACAACAAGCACTTTCGCTCCGTTGGGTGTTCCCTCTTCACCGACCAAAACAACCGGATCGTCAACAACGCCCATGCTGGCCGCCCATACCGAGTGCGGCAAGAAGCCCAGGCGCGAGTATGTCCAGAGATAGTCGTCCAGAATCTGGCGCCGTCCCTCGTCATCCACCCAAACCACCACAGGTACTCTCTTGTGATACAGCTCCTCGAGGACCTTGATCAACTCTCCGACCCGTTTACTGCCCGGCAGATCATGCAGAACCAGCTTGCCATCCATGAGCAGGAGTCTACATGAGCTGAGTCGTTCTCTGTTATCGAGCAACACTCATGGTAAGGTCCAGGAGGAGGCTGCGAGGCATGACGAAGACCCACTCTCGAAACCTCAAAGATGACTCAGCTGCCTACGTCATCCGAGGTGGCAAACCTATCGGGGGCGAGATCGAGGCCAGCGGTAATAAGAACGCTACGCTACCGATTCTTGCCGCCTGTGTCCTGGGCAGCACACCCAGCACTCTTGAGCACGTCCCTGAGATTCGGGACGTGGCCGTCATGATTGAAGCTCTCAAGCAGCTCGGACTCGATGCAGAGCTTCGCGACGATGGAAACTGGACCATCGGAACCGAGGCGTCCTGCGAGCAAGAAGTTGAGCCCGGGCTAGCACGAGAAATCCGCGCGTCGTTCCTTCTTGCCGGGCCCCTGCTGGGCCGTCATCGGCGTGCGGTTCTGCCTCGACCGGGGGGTGATCGCATCGGCCGACGCCCGCTGGACACCCATATCCACGCATTGCAAGAACTTGGTGCGACGGTCGCCGTCGAACCTGATCGCTACGTCCTCCAAGCTCCTCGGGGCCTCCAGGGAGCCGACATCTTCCTCCAGGAGATGAGTGTCATGGCGACCGAGAACATCGTCATGGCAGCCTCACTCGCCAAAGGCACAACGATTATCCGCAACGCTGCTTCAGAACCTCACGTTCAGGAGCTGTGCCGAATGATCAACGGCATGGGTGGAAGCGTTGATGGCATCGGCACCAGCACGATCACGGTCGAGGGGAGAGAGGATCTTTCCGGAACTCATGTTCGCATAGGTCCGGACCCTGTCGAGGTGGGATCCTTCATTGGTCTCGCTGCCGTAACGGGGGGTGGCCTTCGAATACGCGATGCAAACCCACTCGGACACCACCGAATGACTGCAATCGGATTTGGACGTCTCGGCATTCGCTGGGAAGTTGATGGCCAAGACATCGTGGTACCAGCGAATCAGGATCTTGTAGTTCAAGACGATCTCCACGGAGCTATACCCAAGATCGACGACGGACCTTGGCCGGCTTTCCCTCCCGACCTCACCAGTATTGCGGTGGTTCTGGCCACACAATCGCGAGGCACGATACTGATCCATGAAAAGATGTTCGAGAGTCGCCTTTTTTGGGTCGACCGTTTGATCGCGATGGGCGCTCGAATCGTTCTATGTGACCCACACCGAGTTGTGGTCGCCGGACCCTCTGCACTCTATCCGCAACATCTTGCCAGCCCCGATATTCGCGCCGGCATGGCCCTTGTCATCGCAGCGCTATGCGCGGATGGTGAGAGCATCATCCACAACATTCGTCAGGTCGAACGTGGCTACGCCAACCTGCACCAACGCCTTCGCGATCTCGGAGCTGATGTCGAGCGAGTCGAGGGCTAGAACCTTTTCCGACAGCGCTCCGTTTCCTAACAGCGGAGGCTCACAATGCTTCGATCGACTGTTCTATCTCTGCTTGGCTGCTGCACAATGATCGTATCTGTCGGCTGTGCGAGCTCTCAGCCTGAACCACCCTCAACCGTGAACCTCGACTACATCGAGGACGGCATTGACTCTGCCCAGTTGATGTACTCGTCGCCCGTGGTAGAGAACTTGGTCAAGGATCTCATCGGTTCCGGCGTCCGCTGTGGAGGCGAACTCGACGGCGAGTTGGCCGTCGCGATTTCACGGTTGGACAACGGAAGCCGGTCGGCTCGCTATCGTCTCACCGACGACGACACCACAGTGCTGTTTCGCCGGCGTGGTTCTAGATGGTCTGTCCGAGTCAAGCCCGATGATGGTGGACGCCTCGATATTGAACTCCCTTGGGCTGTTGCCGAATGCCTCGCAGGAGACGGAGACGGCCTTGAGCACTTGCTGCGAACCGGTTCCAACGCCCACGCCACTGTCAACATCCACACCCGGAGTGGGAAGAGCCACAGCTTCAAGGTGTCTCTGGACTAGTCCGAGTTCGGCGTCGTTCAGCTTCTTCTTCCTCGACCTCGACCGAGCGGCGCAGGCGCTCATGATCATTCGATGAGAAGGAGAACTCTTCCCGATATGGGCAATAGTCATCGAGAAACACGGCATCCTGAGCCGGATCCAACACCAAGGGATACAGTCGACAACCTTCCGGCCGGATAGCGTAGACACGACAGTGTCCTCCGTCGAGGAAGAAACAACTTCCCTGCACATTTCGCAATTGGATAGCACCGTCAGTCATGAGTTCGAAAAAGCCCTCATGCCCAGCCGCTTCAAGCCGTCCAACTTCGTCCTCGACTAACGTCATCATGGTGCCGATGCAGCAACGATGGCATGTGTACCGCCCGCACGGAGAGATCCCTGCTGGATGATACACAAGAGACACAGCTAGTCGAGATTGAAGTAGGAGAAGAGGTCTGCGCAGACAGCGCAGTGGCGGGCGTGCTTACGCCACTCACGGACATATAACGAGTCACTTGTACACACGGCAAGCATGACAGCGCTCGCATGCACACCGCTAGCGCGAAACGAATCAGGGCGTCGATGTAGAGCGCGAAACTCGCGGTCTCCGACGCTTCCCACCAATCGATCAAGCGGAAGTCTTTGCCTGCTGGAAAAACGATCCCGAGATGGCGAGCTGCACCTCCCGAAAGACAGTACCCTCACATCAATAGTACGTCTTCCGGCGATGTTTCGCCCAGACTGTTGTGTGCGGGGTCACACGAACACTGGTTTCAGGGGCAACGGGGCAACGGGGCAACGGGGACGATAGCCACCTGCGATCGCGATCGCGAGCCTGACGCAATGTTACAGTCGAAATGGGAGATGAACTATGAACGAGTCGGTGGTCACAGCTGAGGAGTTACTCAAGATCTCAGGAGGCTATTGGCGCTCCAATGTTCTCCACGCAGGAATCCGGCTCGGTGTTTTCGAGGAACTCGCACCCGACCCTACCTCCGCGCGGGATTTGGCTGAACGGCTAAATGTCGACGAAGACGCGCTGTGTAGGCTACTCACCGCACTCGTCGGAATGGGCCTCGTGCACTGTTCGGGGACTGAATTCAGTTCGACAGAAACGTCCAGGCGCTTTCTCGCGCGCAACTCTGGCGAATCTGTCGCATCCATGATCGCTCACCATTCATACCTCGCTGAGTCTTGGAGTTGTCTCCACGAGTCTATTCGCAGCGGACAACCAAATCGTGAACCGGCGTCACAATCGGACAGCGAAGCTCGAGACGCCTTTCTTCGCGGCATGTTCGACCAGGCAATGCTGGTCGCTCCTCAACTGGTGCGCGGCATCGACATCTCAGATCGCAAAACTCTCCTCGACATCGGAGGCGGACCCGGGACCTACTCACTTCACTTCTGTGCTCGCAACCCTCAGTTGGAGGCGATCGTATTCGATCTTCCGACCACCCAGAATGTCGCAGACTCAACCATTGCACGATTTCAGATGGAGGATCGTGTCCGATTCATCGGTGGAGACTTTCTCGAAGATCCGATCCCGAGCGGCTGCGACACGGTGTGGATCTCTCACATCCTCCACTCGTTCGATGACGAGACCTGCCGCAAACTACTCACAAAGGTCATGGCCTCTCTTGCACCCGGCGGCCTACTCTTCGTCCACGACTTCATCCTGAACAATGACCGGTCAGGGCCTCCGTTTCCCGCAATGTTCTCGCTGAACATGCTTCTCGCAACCACCGGCGGCCGCACCTACACCGCAACGGAATTTGAGGCCATGCTCACGGACAGCGGTGCACACAACGTACGTCGACTCCCTGTCGTTGGACCTAACGACTCCGGTGTGTTCGCGGCGACGGTCTAGAACTACTCACACCGTTTGAGGAACTCAAGAATGCTCGAAGTGAAGGTCTCTGTTGCGTCAACGAAGAGCCAGTGACCGGAGTCCTTCGCGATCACAAGTTCAGAACCGGCAATACTGTCGTGGATCTTTTCGGCGTAGAGAACCGGCAGTGGATCGGAGTCACCGTGAATCACGAGCGTTGGGCACTCGATGGCTTGTAGGTCCTCATGTAGGTCAAAATCTCCAATTGATTGAAAGATGAGGCCAGCAACCTGGTTACTGTTCTTGATTGTGTTCTCGGTGAATTTCAGATCCATAGCGTCAACCAATGTATGGTCAACAAAATAGGGCTTAAAGTAGATGCGCCAGAATCTCTCAACTGCCTCGGGATTACCGTTTTGAAATTCCTCCGAAGCATAGATTTGCTGCAACAGCTCTCCGTCTCCGGAAGGACGGTCGGCCTCGTAGTTGGTCCTCATCTCCCCGAAACTCTTTTCTGACCCTGTCGTCGAACACAGTATGAGGGATTTGAGTTTCTCCGGATGTCGGATGCCGTAGTGCATGGCAAGAACTCCACCCCACGAATGGCCCAGAAGATTGATCTCCTCTATGCCGAAAGCCTCACGAACTCCCTCGATGTCAGCGATGAAAGAGTCTATGGAAATCGACTCAGCATCTATGGTTCCAGACGACAGGCCGGTTCCGCGCTGATCAAAGAGGATCACCTTATGCTGCGCGGCCAGCTCCCAGATATAGGGCAGAAACTGACGATGATCGAAGCCGGGACCACCATGGAGAACGACGATTGGGTCACCTCGTCCCATGGTCTTGTAGAACAACGACGTCCCGTTGACGTCGAGGAAGCCCTCTTCGACTCTCGTCGGTTGAGTACAACTCATCGTCACGATCGCAGTCAGCATTGTCATCACAATAGCTCTTCTCATTCTCACCATGTAACTCCGTTTCTGGATCGGAAGTTGTCGCACACCTCAGAGACCTACGTTTTGCATCTGCTGGCGTTTCAAAATTCAGTAGGTTCACAAGTTTTGACAACCCTGTCGCGCGGACAACCGTATGACGGAGCAAGACAGAAGGAGGAGGTTCAACAATGGTCAGGATCAACACGATTGTGATCACGTCAGTGCTGCTTCTTGGCGTCACACTAGGTTGCGGCCCAACCCAAGAAGAGTCTCTCGTACAAGGACTCTATCTCGGACACACGCCCCCCGGAAGAACTGCAGAGCTCTTTGCCCCTGAGTTGGCAGGTGACAATGAAAGCCTGGGATGTTCCGGTTTCCTCCGCGACGGGACGGTCTTTGTCTTTAGCTCGATGAAGCGAGGAGGTGACTGGAGATTCAGGCCAGTGTGGGTTACCGAGTTGAAAGATGGACGATGGACCAACCCAGAGGTCGCACCATTCAGCTCTTACATGCCATACAACTTCACAGTAGGACCGGCCGGCAAGACCCTCTACTTCACGACTCTGAAATCTCCGGACCGTGGAAGCTCGATGTTGCTTGAGCAGGCCAACATCTGGGCGGTCACTTTGGCGCCCAACGGGTGGACAGAACCTGTGATGCTCTGCGCCTCCATCAATACTGAAACCGACTACGAAAACTACCCCACCGTGGCACGTAACGGCAACATCTACTACATGAGCTGGCGAGATGACACAGTGGGTCGAACCGATATCTATCGGTCGAGGAATCGCGATGGAAAGTACCATCCGGCCGAAAACCTCGGCCCACCGATAAACAGCGTGGAATCAGATCAAGATCCCTGGGTGGCACCGGACGAGAGTTATCTGATCGTGTGCCTCAAAGGTCGCGAGGATAGTTTCGGCAGCTATGATCTCTATGTCTCCTTTTCCAATGAGGACGGATCTTGGGCTGAACCGGTGAATCTGGGCGAGAACGTCAACACATCTGGAGCAGAGTTCCGGCCGTACGTGACACAGGATGAAAAGTACCTGTTCTTTACCGCGCCAGACTCTGAAATCGGTAATGTCGGGCGAATCTTCTGGGTCAGTGCCGAGATCATCGAAGAACTCAGGGAGCTACATCAGCGTTAAACGCATCCAATTGCAGTCAAGAGTCCTACGGCTATACTCCGGATGATGAGATCCATAAACTCGATCTGTGGGGCGGTGATTCTGATGATGCTGTGGATGAGCCCACCGTGCCGTTCGCAGCAATCCCCCATGCCAAGCTTCCGCGGAGCTCAAAACGACTATTCGAAGCGCGTTCTCCGCCAGACGAAGAACCTCCGTTCAGAGGTTCTTCGTCTGGCCCTATTGGCCTACGAGACCGCCGAAGCCGAAGGATTGCTCACCCGTCCCCGGTTGACGATCATCGACTACGACATCCCATCCTATGAAAAACGGTTGTGGGTGCTGGACATCGAGTCTGCAGGTGTTCTCTTCGAGGAGTGGGTGGCACACGGCATGGGCCATCCCCGTGGTTCAGGTGGGGACATGCAGACTATGAACCGTGCCTCAAACGAAGTTGGCTCTCGCATGTCCAGCCTTGGTCTTTTCGTAACGGGCGAAACTTATCAAGGAAAGCATGGGTACACGCTGCGGATGGATGGTATGGAACCTGGGTTCAACGACGCAGCCCGAGAGCGTCTCATTGTTTTTCACGGCGCCCACTATGTCTCCGGACCCCGGGCAAAAAACCATCTCATCGGGCGCAGTTGGGGCTGCCCGGTGGTTCGTGACCAAATCGCCCCATCCATCATCGACGCCATCAAGCACGGCTCAATCATTTGGCTTCATTTTTCCGACGATGCATGGCTGCAATCATCGCGATTTCTCGTCCATGAGAAGCACTCTAGCGAATAATGCGACTACTGCCTCGCCGGTCGTGGAGCTGAGATCAAGAACGGTTCGTTGAGACCAGCGATGATCGGTGCGTCCCTTTCATAAAAATCGGTACGGAACTGGACCTTGCCACTGCCATCGACCAATGCAGTGAAATAGAGCAGCATGACCGTCATAGGATCGTCGAGAAACACCGTCGTTGTCTTGCCCGATTCAAGAACAGCATCAACTCAGAACGAAACTCTCTCGGATCTCTCATCTACCCCTTTGCTTCAAGTACTCCTCTTTACTTTTCAGCGGTGGGATGTGATGGGCCGAGAGTTTGTAGGACGTCTCGACCACAGGGGCGGGATCCGAAGGAAGATACCGAGAGAGTTCATCCTTGATGGCACGAAAAGCCGGATTCTGGGCTAAGTTCGTCCACTCTTCCGGATCATTGTCGTGGTCGTATAACTCTTCACTGTCGTCGATATAGCGAATGTAGCGCCACCTCTCTGTTCGTACCGAGTACTCAGAGAAGTCATAAGTCGTGATTGCCGGGTGATTCCACTCGGTGCCTGGATTTCTGAGCAAAGGAACCAGGCTACGTCCGTCAAGTCCCGCCTTGGGAGGCAGTTCACAAAGCTCGGTCAAGGTCGGGTAGATGTCCAACAACGAAGTTACTCGCTCGCATCGGGCTCCTGTCACGGATCCTTCAGGGAGTCCTACCGTGCCGAATGGGACTCGAATCATCAAAACAGTTCTGGCCACGTTGTCCCACAGAGCGAATTTCCTCCAATGCTCTTTTTCACCGAGCTGCCAACCATGGTCCGACCACAGAATCACGATTGTGTTGCGTGCATGCGGACTGTTGTCGAGCGCGGTAACCAGACGTCCTACCATGGCATCCGCAAAGGCGATCGAGGCGAGATAACCCTGCACGGCTGCCTGCCACTGTCCAGCTTCAATGACGTGCTTGTGATAGTCCCCTGCTCGGCGGGCGAGTTCCCGGGCACGCTCACCAACATCGTCGAGGTCGTCGTCGAGAACTTGAGGCAATTGAACGGACTCAAGTGGAAAGAGGTCGAAGTACTTCTGAGGGACGTACCACGGCACATGCGGTCGATAAATACCGCACGCAAGGAAAAAGGGTCTCTCGTGTTCCTGATGAAGTTGATCGATGATCCAGCCGACTGAACTGTAGTCGCCGGTCTGTTCGTCCGAAAGGTCTATGGGCGCCCAGTCGAAGTCGCCGTACATGTCCTCAAACGCCGGCATGTTCACGGTCTCTCCCGGTTTCGGACGAAAGTAGTCCGGCATATGTCTCTCTTTCGACGGGTAGTAGTCCTCCCAAGAGTCTGGATCCGGCATGTTGTTATGAAAGATCTTCCCAGCGCCAGCCACCCGGTAGCCATGCTCCATGAAGTACTGCGGCAGCGTCTGCACTTCCGGAAGGATCTCTCGCCAATACTGATAGTTTGAGTACATTCCGGACGTGTAGGTATGGAGCCCCGTCAGGAGTGCGACCCGAGATGGATTGCAGGCCGGGGAAGCGCAGTAGTTGCGCGCGAAAAGGACGGACTCAGCGGCCAGCCGATCCAACTCCGGTGTTTTCGCCTGGGGGTGACCGCCAAGAGGCTCGATCCAGTCATTGAGATCATCGACAGCAATGAACAGCACATTCGGGCGGGTTGCGGACTCAACACTCGCCGATGGCAACCTGGAGCATGCCACAGAAGCAACACAGACTCCCCAACAGCATGCGGCCAGAAACAGAGATTTCATTTTCCGTGGCGCAACCATCACCCCTCCATTCCTCATCCCTCAGAGCATGTCGCCAATGCGCCGGGACATGATCAGAGCGTCCTCACCGTCTCGATAGTAGGAGGGGCGGCGACCGGAAAGATCATAGTTGAGGGATTGGTAGAGCTCAACCGCCGTACGGTTGCTGTAGCGCACCTCAAGGGTGACGGACTCACCACCTAACTCGACCGCATGCCTCTCTGCCGCCCGCATCAGGCGTCGTGCAAGTCCTTGACGTCGGGCATGCAGCAGCGTTGCCACTTTAAGAATATGCAGATCAAGATAATGCCATGCGGCAAACAAGTAAGCATGCAATCGACCGGAGCTGTCGATCGCAACCTGGTTGTACCTTGCTGGGGCGAACATTTCTGCAGAGAAGAAGTTACCGGGCCATGGATCAGGGAAGCAATCCAGTTCTGCTTCGCCAATCGCTCTCGCATCCCCAGCCTGCGCTTTACGCAGCACAATCCTATCGTTGGATTTCATTTCCCGCCCGAGTGAATTGGAGGCCCTTCCACGTACAACGGTTCAAGCACATCACTCACCGCACCGAGGAATGCCAGTTCAATCAGTGCCTCCGCCGTCGACAGGCTCACCGCAGCTCTCTTCGCTGATTCGGCCAACTGGAGCGATTGCGGCGCAACCCAGGGGCCGCCGCTGGATGTTTCAGCAACTGAGAAGACTCGAATCGGCGTTACTGGGTTCGGAACGTCACCATTGCTGATCTCAAATTCCTGGCCATAGACCTCTCCACGCCGACCAGGCTGCGCAGCCCACACTGAGCCTGTTGTGTCGACTCTCGCAGCCTGCACTTGGAGAGACGAGAAAGCTAAAAGGTCGGCCTTTGTGGCCACCTCTAAGCCCATTGCCGTTGCAAGTCCCGCACGGATGCCGGTGAAAGAACCTGGACCGCGGGTCACGAGAATCGTGCCGAGATCCGACCTATCGATACCCGCGTCTTTGACCACGAGGTCAATGGCGGCCACTACTAGCGACGACCTTCTTGCCCCACCTCCAGCTAACCGAACTACAGAGGTACACACGGACGCCTCTGTCCTGCAGGCGACCTCCAGGCAGCCCCCACAGGCCACAATTGCAAGCACTGGGCACTGAATCGAGTTGTTCATTCCAATTCCTGTTCTCGTGCAACCGGCTCGAGACGCAACGTTGCTCCAGTAGCAATGCGAACTTCCCCTTCTGAGAACACGAATCGCACCGGCTCTGCGCGGAGCCACGGTCCGATTTGATCGTCGTAGTGAGGCGACCATGGGCGCCCAGACTGGCCACCGGAAAGGACAAGAATCGCGTCGTCCCATCTTCCCGGCTGAGCAATGAAACGAAGTGACTGCGTCGCGACCACATCAAACGGAGCCTGAGCCATCGCTGGCTGAGAATTCAGCGTGGTACCGTCTCCTGGCACAGCGAATGGACCGCGCGACAGTATCCTTTCGAGCACTCCGCCGAGTAGAGGAAGCTCACCCAAAACGTGACTGAGTCGGACTTGATGGATTTCCCCCCATCTTTCGTACGGTCGAGAGTCCAACATGGACAGAACGTGCCCCACAATGTCCTCGCGAGACTCAACGTTCGAAGTCTCGACATCATCCCACCACGATTCATTGATGCCTCCTGCCAGCAGAAGAATCAACCGCGACGAATCAATAGGATTGAACGGCAAAGACACTGCACGTGCTTCGTCTGTGCCAACTGCCTTGGACAGTTCTTCGAGGAGGCGCGCATAGATTGCTGGCGCGGTCTCGCCCACTTCCATGGCTCCATCCCACGCCAAGAGTGACCTTGCTGAAGATCCATTGGCATGGCTCAGCTGCGGACCCAAAAGTTGGAGAAGTGCCTTTGCACGGCCCGAAACGATATCCGACTGTAGTTCCAGGCCCATTTGCGCTGTCCACGAGTCGACCCGGCCCAACCTGTCTCGCAGCCGGCGAACCTGCCACGGCGGAACGAAGTCGGCAGGAAAAGGCTTCGCTCGCGGGAAATCGCCTTCCAAGAAAAGGTCGTGTTCCGCAACCGCTATCCAACCGTCGCGCGGATTCAGGGCCCGGGGATTGGCAGAAAACGACAGGAATCCCTGCCACGCCCACTGCGAATACTCACCAGGGGCAGGGAGGCGACCGGCCCCCCGCCGACGAATAGGAACCTTCCCAGCTACCTGGTGGAGTATCTGACCATCGCTGTCCGCTGCGACGATGTGAAGAGCTGGGCCGATCACGTCGTGCCACGCCGTTGCGACTCCAGATACTGAATTCGCGCGGTTCATTTGGAGAAACGCTGTCAACGAGCTCGGTCCGTGATATCCAGTCCAAGCCAATGCAAGCACCGTCCGCCCATCGTCGGCAATGATGGGTCCGGATTGAGCAATGCTGACTTTGACGATCTCAGGCTCCTTTTGCTCGCGTACAG